>CAJCIW010000138.1 GCA_903970455.1 Verrucomicrobiota bacterium
GAAAATGGTGTGGATCTAATGGCATCGAGAGGGAAGATTGATAGACGATGTCGATCGTCTCTTGACCGAGGGAAAGAATTTCCATCCAGCGGGAGGAGGGTATTTTCAAGGAGGCGGCAGCCTGTTTTCTTTTTTGGACAAGATAGGTGGCAGAGTGCGCCATGAGTTGTTCCCAAGCCCCGATAGACAATTCGCTTTCTTGCCTTAACAAATGGTTGCGCTGCTTCATCGCTTTAAAATAACGGCCGAGGTGATGGACGTAAAGGGGGTCGGTTTGGGCGATATGCAGATCGAGAAAACGGCGCCGTTCAGTCGGATTGCCGCTGATAAGAGAAAGATCGTCAGGGGAAAGAAGGACGCTGGGAAGAATGCCGAGCAATGAGTTCAATGTCGTATAAACAGTCTCGTTGTACTGAACTTTACGCGTGTTTTCATCGTAATAGATCTTGAGGGTTTGAGAAATCCCTTCTTTGTCGAATTCTGCCTCAAGATAAAAAAACTTCTCTCCAAATGCGATCAGGTCCGCCATCGCATGCGTCCGGAAGGAGCGGCCTGTACTGACTAAATGGACAGCTTCGAGCAAGTTGGTCTTGCCTTGGCCGTTGTCTCCCTGAATTAAATTGATCGAAGGGGAAAAAACGGCCTCAGCTTGTTTGTAATTGCGGAAGTTGCGCAGCAGAAGGCGTTTTAAGATCATTTTACTCAAGCCGCATCGGCATAATGACGAATTGCGCCGTCGATGAATCGGTGATGAGCCCTGGATTATAGGAATCGGTGACAGTAAATTTCACCGTTTCATCTTTCGTATGCCGCAAAATATCCAGGAAATAGATGGGATTGAAGGCGATCTCGAGTTTTTCTCCCGCGTAATTCACAGGCATATTGACTTTGCCTTCCCCGATTTCTCCCGAAGTTGCAGAAAGATGGAGCTCTCCGGTTGTGAATGAAAAACGGACGGAACTGCTGTTTTCAGAAGTGAAAAGGGAAACTTGTCTTAGCAGCGACATCAATTCTTCCCGGTGCAGGGAAATAGCCTGTTCTTTTGGTGCAGGGATCACACGGCTGACATCGGGAAACTGGCCTGAAAGCAACTTGCTGATCAGCGTACCCGATTTTAATTCGAGCGCAATTTTGTCAGACATGAGGGTGATCCGGGCGTGTTCTTCTTCTTTGATATCGAGCATGCTGACCATCTCCTCAACGGCTTTAAGAGGAACGATAAACGATCCGCTATAGTCTTGGGGAAGATCGACTTTGGCATGGATCTTGGCGAGGCGTTTGCCGTCCGTCCCGATAAAAGTCGCGACTTGAAAGGTGTTTTGTAGAAGAATTCCGTTGAGCACCTGGCGGCTGTCATCGCGTGCAGCAGCAAAGGCTGAGCGGGAAAGCAGTTCTTTTAAGGCTAGAGAAGGAAGAGAGAATTGCACTCCTTCAGACAGATCGGGCAGCGCTGGAAACTCGCTCTTGTGCATCCCGTGGATTTTAAAATGGGAGGTTCCTGCATTGATTGTTGCGATCTCGGGAGACGGCGTATGAATCTCAACCTGGGGCGCTGTCAGTTCCCGGATGAGTTGGAAAAATCGGCGGGCGGGAAGAGTGATCGACCCTTCTTCTTGAACTTTTGCACCTGCGTAGACACGCATGCTGACGGTGAGATCGGTGGCGCTGACGATGAGTTGGTCGTCGATGGCTTCAACCAAAATATTGGCGAGCACGGGAATGGCCGGTTTGGAGGGCACGATGTTCTGAATTTTGCCGATCAGGGCGACAAGTTCTAAGCGGGGGATGACGAGTTTCATAGGCCAAATTCTCCATGATGATGATTTTTGCCATCATAATCGATCCGCCAAAATCCGTCTATTGCGAGATGTCGCTACTGTTCCTTCATGGCGCGGTCGATCGCTTTTTTGTGCTCTTTTTCTTTCAGGGCTGCGCGCTTGTCGTAGCTCCGCTTGCCGCGTGCGACGGCGAGTTTGACTTTGACGTACCCATTTTTGAGGTACATGGAAAGGGGGATGAGGGCGAGGCCTTTTTCGGCCGAGAGCGATTGGAGTTTGGCAATTTCTCTTTTGTGGAGCAGGAGCTTCCGTTCGCGCCGCTCGGCATGGCCGAATGTGGTGCCAAAACGGTAAGGGGCAATGGAGGAGTTTTTTAAAATGACATCGCCGGCAACGGAAACGAGGATGTAGGCGTCTTGCAAGCTGCCGCCATGGTTCCGCAGCGATTTGATCTCTGTGCCCACCAAGATAATTCCCGCCTCGTAAGTATCGAGAATTTCGTAATCGTGGGATGCGCGTCGGTTAGAGACAAGTTCCGTATCGGAATTTTTTTTAGACATTTCCTGCTCTATCTTCCAAAGAGGGATTGCCCGAATGAAGTCACGCAGAAAACATCTTTTCCATTGAGCGTTCCAACAGAGGTCACTCCAACTTCAAACAGCCACTCTAGTACAGTTGCTTTAATCAAGGCAAGCTCTTCTTGGGTATAGCTGGGCAGGTTGTATTTCCAGGTCTTTCCCAGCCGTTTGAGCATCACGACAGATTGCTCGCCAAGGGGTACGATCACTCCTCGGAGAAATTCATCGAAATCCACCCATCCGGAGCTGAGAACGCGGACGATGCTCTTCTCGGCCTCTCTTAGATTGCGGTCGGTGATGATTTCTGCTGGGATCTCTTTGGAAACAAGGCGATTGAGAGGATGGCGGTAGAGAAAAATGGCGCGGTTTTCGAGGCGCATATCTAGAAAGTCGTTGGCGCTTTCCAGAGCATAGAGGCGATTGTCGACGATATCAGCCAATTTGAGCTGGCGTGCTTTTGTGATAAGGCGGTCGATGTAGGCGGAAAACGGCGCTCCATCAGCCTCAAAGCCTTCTATCTTAGCTGCAAGAGAACTCATGACAGCTTTTGTGGGCAGCATTCTCTGCTCGTTATCGGCAGCGAGGGTATAAGGCGACTTTTTAGCGAGGGTTAGAATTTGGCTTAAATCCTGGATATAGGAAAATTCGTGCGGGCGCAAACGGTGGATTTTGTTCACAGAAGTAATTGAAGAGACCTCAGTGCTTTTTAAGAACGCCGTATATTCAGACCATTCATGCAGAGGCGTCACGATTTCTGTCCATTCTTCATCGATTTTTTCGTAACCGAGAGTGCAAACAAAGTGAAACTCGAGTAGGAGTAAATACCCTTCAAATTGCTCTTGGGAAATTTTATATTTTTCCATCAAATCTTTCGCATAGACCTTAAAATCGGAAGATTTATACACATCCTGCACGATCTGAGAAAGAATCGGGTCATTGAAATTCAGCTCCATCATGTAACGTTGGAAAATCTGCGGCGTAAGGAGATATTTTTCTACAAGCGAATCGAAAATATTGTTGGACGTTCTCGGGATAGAATACCATATGGGGAGGACGTGGATGGGCACTTTGCGTAAAAGGCTTTGTAAGTAATCCATCCCGGGCCTGAATTCCGGATCAAATTTCAAAATCTGCGCCTCGAAGTATTTACGCATTTCTTTGTCAACGACGATAGAATCTCCTTCAAAAGAGAAAAGGCCTGTTTTGCTGAGCTTTTTCAGGATTCCTTGGACTTCTTTCTCATCTAAATCAACGCTTTTGGCCAGCTTGCGCACTGGAATTTTGATCGAGCTGTAAAGAATTTCTTCTAAAACGCTCAGGTCCTTGGAGGTGAATTGCCCCATCAGTAAGCGATTTTCTATATCTTGCTTATAGTTGTAATCTTCCAAGCTGATTTTGTTTTTCCGGAGAGTGCTCAGTTCCGCCATGCCAAACCTAATAAAGTAAAAAATTCTTCACGATCAACCTGCCAGAATACCTTTGCAATCGATTTGTGACAAGCAAGTATTTTTAAATAGATATTTTTTTGTTTTAAATTTTTATTCGCTTCCTGGAGATTCATTGCCCTCGATTATATCAAATCTATAATTAAAAGAAATCAACAGAATTATTATAATTTAACTTTTTATTATTAATAAAAAGGCTGGGTTTTTAACCAGCTGTTATTTTATAATGTTTGGCTTATTTATGATCACTTTAAGAAACATCACATCTCCCGACTTTTGTGGGCAAATTAAAGAATGCGTCAAAGGGTTCATACAAATGTTAGAAACATGGAGCTCGCGCATTTACTGTCAAATTGCTCTGATTTTTTACCATGCCATCACCCTTCGGGAAGGCAGTCAAAACTATTGCTT
>CAJCIW010000139.1 GCA_903970455.1 Verrucomicrobiota bacterium
TCAAGAAAAATCCACCTCGATCACAAAGGCACGACCACTGTAAGCCAAGCGCAATATGAAAACCTTAAAGATCAATGGGCGCATTTCATGGATAACTTCCCTCTATGTGGAGGAAATGCAGCTTTCGAAGAACAGGAGCAAAACGAACAAATTTGCCAAACAGCCAAAGATATCATCCCAAACTGGCCTGCCTTTGGACCAATTGTTAACGATATCAATGTAGATTATGATTTGCAAAACCTTAAAAATCCTTTGGCAAGTTCTGAAATCAACGTCACAGATTTCAACCTATACTCCAAGATTTATGGCATAAAATCAAACGGTAAAGTTTTATTTAAAGACCCAGAACCTTATAACATTAACTACAAAATAAACATCCAAAATTACAAGCAGTTTATTGATGACTTCTTCTCTTATTTAAACAAAATCTCAATCCTAATCCCTCACTTCGCTCCCGAAGTTAAGCTCCCCGAATTTACCGAAGAAAGAATCAGTTCCATCCAGAATTTCGTCAAAGATATCTCCGATGAACCGAAAAGTGATGTTAACGATGTTAGCATTACCATCCAAAATGAAAAAGGCGACAATTATAAAATAGGAACTTTATCATTGGAAGAAGTGTTGGAAAAGTTGGTTAAACTTCAAGCAAGCTTTGCTCCTGAAAAAAAACAGTAGTCTAAGGAGGCCGATATGGATAATTTAGCATATGAACGTTCCGGAAATATCGGCATCCTTAGAATCAACCGCCCGCAAGTTCTTAACGCTCTTAATAAGACAGTTTTAGAACAGCTTTTAATCCTCATAGACATGCTTACAAGGGGTCAGCAAGTAAAAGCGTTAATCCTCACCGGAGAGGGTGACAAAGCCTTCATTTCAGGGGCGGATATCAAAGAAATGCAAGCCCTCGATAACACCGATATGCTGAGGTTTTGTGAACTGGGGCAACAAGTTGCTAACGCCCTTGAAAACGCTCAATTTATCACAATTTCCGCCGTTAATGGATACGCATTGGGGGGAGGCCTTGAAATTGCGCTTGCAACGGACTTTATATTCGCAACCAAAAACGCAAAATTTGGCCTTCCGGAAGTCACCCTTGGATTAATTCCCGGCTTTGGAGGTACACAGCGCTTAACTCGGAAAATCGGACCTCAACTCTCCAAAGAGCTCATTCTCACCGGCAAAACCATCACCGCCGAAGAAGCCAAAACATATGGTATCGTCAGTCGCATATGCGAAAAAGAAACTCTATTAAATGACGCACAAGTTCTCGCGGAACAAATTCTCAAAAATCCTTTTAAAGCAATTCTTCAAGCCAAAAGAGCGATCAATCAAGCCTATCAATTGGGCATTTCAGAGGGTCTTGAAGCGGAACGGAACATGTGCACGGTTTGTTTTTCTACCGGAGAGTGCAAAGAACGCATGGAATCTTTCTTAGAGAAAAAAGGAAAAGAAAATCATGCAGCTCGATGATGCCTTAAAACACGTTTCTGTTGTGGGTGCGGGGGGCAAAATGGGGCGTGGGATTTCTGCATTGCTTTTGCAAGAAATGGCGCGCGTTGAAGCTTCAAAAAAAGGTTCCGTCGGCAACGGAGATTACGAACTTATCCTCATTGACTCCAACAAAAGCAGCTGCCATGCCCTAAGGAAATACCTCTCTGATCAAATTTTAAAATATGCGGAAAAGAATATCACCACCCTCCGCACCTACTACGCTCCCAATCCCCGTCTTGTTAGCAATGAGGAAATCATCCAAGATTTTGTCGACGGAGCCATGTCATTGCTTCAATTCGACTCAAGCCTCGAAAAAGCTGCTGATTCTCATCTGATCTTTGAAGCCATTGTCGAGGATGTCGATGCCAAAGTCAAATCCCTAAAAGCAATTGCCAAAAACTTGAAAGGGGAAGCCTATTTCTTCAGCAACACTTCCTCCATCCCGATTCATGTTTTAAACGAACTTGCCCAATTGGACCACAAAATCATCGGATTCCATTTCTACAATCCTCCCATCGTGCAAAAACTTATTGAGGTCATTATTCCTGAAAAGACCCATGAAACTCTCAAATCTTTCTCTTCGGAAATCATCAAGCGACTCAACAAAATCGGAATAAATGCTCATGACATTGCAGGGTTCATTGGAAACGGTCACTTTATTCGCGAAGCCATTTATGCCTGCTCTAAAGCACGAGAATTGGGCGAAGTTCACTCCACCGCAGAAGGGGTTTATCTCATCAATTACATCACGCAGAATTTCTTGGTGCGCCCCATGGGCATTTTCCAGCTTATAGATTATGTGGGAATCGATGTCTGCTCATCGATCAGCAAAATAATGCGCAAATACCTTCCGGATGAATATTTAAAGGACCCTCTTCTCGATTGGATGCTCCTTTCGGGAAATTTGGGAGGACAAAATCCTGACGGCACCCAAAAACCCGGTTTTTTTCAGTACGATGGGTTAAGTCCAATTGCCGCTTATTCTGTGGAAAAAAAAGAATATATTCCTTTTAAAAAGGGTAACTGGGCTTCAAAGCTGAATGAACTTGCAGGCCCCCTCCCCGATCCTACCATAAACTGGAAAAGTTTACAAAATAGCTCAAAAATAAATGAGGAACTCAATTCCCATTTCGAAAAGCTATTTCAAGATAAAAACCTCGGCGCCGAAATGGCCAAAAAATTTCTCCATCATTCCTATCAAGTAGCGGAAAAGCTTGTTCAGGATCAAGTCGCCGACAAAATGTCCGATGTAAACAAAGTTCTCATGAATGGTTTCTACCACCTCTACGGCCCCGATAACGCCTGGGTATCTCATAGCGACTTAATCAGGAGTCAACCATGAAGCCGCTCAGGAAAAAAGTCTACATTGCCGCCGGATAT
>CAJCIW010000140.1 GCA_903970455.1 Verrucomicrobiota bacterium
GCTTCATTTGGCGTTGCAGGTCCTGTGTACGACGGGGTATGCCAAGCGACGAATTTGCCGTGGGTGATTTCAGCTAAAGTCCTGGAAAAAGAGCTTCGAATTCCCGATGTGCATTTGATCAACGATCTGGAAGCAAATGCGTGGGGTTTACGTCGTCTTTCCGAGAAAGAATTTTTTACCATAAATACCGGAGAAGAAAAACAGGGAAATCAGGCGCTTGTTTCCGCGGGGACAGGGCTAGGGGAAGCGGGCTTGTATTGGGATGGGAAAGCCCATCATCCTTTTGCCTGTGAAGGGGGGCACTGCGATTTTGCGCCGAAGGATGAAGAAGAGATTGAACTTCTCCGGTATCTTAAATTGCAGTTCAACCACATCTCCTATGAGCGGATCTTATCGGGGTCGGGTCTGTATTTGCTCTATCGGTTTTTAGTCGATACAAAACGGGAGGGGGAAATTTTTTGCGTGAGTTCTCTTTTTGGGCAACAAGAACCGCAGCGTGTGATTACAGAAAATGCCGCAAACGAGCAATGTCCTGCCTGTATGCGGGCTTGCAGGCTTTTCACTTCGATCTACGGCTCAGAGGCAGGAAATTTGGCTTTGAAATTTTTAGCTGTTGGAGGTGTTTTTATCGGCGGAGGGATTGCCCCCCATCTTATTGAATTTTTCAAAGAAGGAAAATTCATTCAATCCTTCAGCGACAAAGGAAGATTTTCTTCTATGCTGATGAAAATTCCGATCAAAATCGTCCTCAATGAGAAAACCGCCCTAATTGGAGCTGCCTGCTATGCACAAGAGAAGTGAGAGTTCGACGGAAGAAGGGCAAAGGCTTAAAGAAGCGCGTAAAGGGGCTGTTCCCCAGTGGCAAAAATGGGGTCCCTATGTTTCGGAAAGGTCTTGGGCGACAGTGCGGGAAGATTACAGCTACAACGGAGACGCGTGGAATTATTTCCCTTTTGATATCGCCCATCAAAAGGCTTATCGATGGGGAGAAGATGCGATTGCAGGGTGGTGCGACCGTTATCAAATCATGGTCTTTGCCCCTGTTTTTTGGAACCGGCGCGATCCGATTTTGAAAGAGCGCCTATTTGGGTTGAATGCCTGGGAAGGGAATCACGGCGAAGACGTCAAGGAGTGTTATTATCATCTCGATGCCACGCCAACTCATTCCTACATGAAATACCTCTACAAATATCCTCACGATGAATTTCCTTATCAAAAACTCAGGGAGGAAAACCGGAAGAGGACCCCTTACGATCCCGAATACGAGCTGATCGACACGGGAATTTTCGATCAAAACGGGTATTTCGATATCATGATCGAATATGCCAAAGCCTCCCCTGAGGACCTTTGCATAAAAATTGAAGCTTCCAATCGCGCGGACCATCCTGCTCCCTTGCATATTTTAGCGCAGCTTTGGTTTCGCAATACTTGGGCCTGGGGGGAAAGGCGGGGGGTCCCACCTCGGATTACTGCTGGCGCCAAGAAGGAAGCGGAGATCTTCTTGATCGCGGACGAAGAGAATATGCCCCCTCCCTCCAATCTGGGATTTCAATACCGGTTAGGCAAAAGATATCTTTATGGGAAAAAAGAAGGTGAACTTTTATTCACCGACAATGAGACTCATGAATTTGGAAAAGAAATATCTAGCCACTACTATAAAGATGGATTCAATCGTTATTTAATCAACAAAGAAAAAACGGTTAACTCTTCTAAAATCGGAACAAAAGCCTGCATCCATTATTCCTTTGATGAAGTCCCCGCAAAAGGGTCTGTTGTCCTGCATTTTCGTTTGACAGATAAAGAAATGAAAGAGCCCTTAGAGGATGTGGAAAAAATCATCGCATTGCGGAAAAAAGAAGCGGACCATTTTTATGAGGGTGTTCATCCCAAGCGCGCAACACCCGATGAAAAGATGATTCAACGGCAGGCGCTCGCAGGCGTTCTTTGGAGCAAACAGATCTATTTGTTTGATGTCAATTTGTGGCTGAAGGGGGACAATCCTCTTTATCCCCCGCCCCCTTCGCGGGAAAATATCCGCAACATCCACTGGCGCCACTTAAATTCGATGCGCATCCTCTCCATGCCTGATAAATGGGAATATCCCTGGTTCGCCTCATGGGACCAAGCCTTCCATTGCATTGTGATGGGTTTAGTCGATATTGAATTTGCCAAAGAGCAGCTTTGGCTTCTCCTGTTCGATCAATTTCAACATCCTAACGGACAGATCCCTTCGTATGAATGGGAATTTTCCGAACTCAACCCTCCGGTGCAATGCTGGGCTGCACTGCATCTTTACCAAATGCAAAAAGAAAAGGAGGGAAAGGGGGACCTCAACTTTTTAGAGCGGTGTTTCCACAAACTTCTCATGAACTTTTCCTGGTGGGTCAACAAAGTCGACAGCCAGGGAAATAATGTTTTCGAAGGGGGTTTTTTAGGGATGGATAATATTAGCATCCTCGACCGTTCCCAGCGGCTTTCGGGAGGGATAAAGCTGCAGCAATCGGATGGGACGGGATGGATGGCGCTGTTTTCTTTGAGCCTCATGCGCATTGCTTTAGAGCTTGCGAAACAAAATCGCGTGTATGAGTCTTTGGCGACGAAGTTTTTTGAGCACTATGTCTACATCGCACACGCCATGAAAAAAAGAGGGAACCGGGATTACGAGATGTGGAGCGAGCGGGATGGGTTTTTCTACGATGTGCTCACCTATCCGAATGGGCAGTTTGCTAAATTCCGCGTTCGCTCCCTTGTGGGGATTATTCCTCTTTATGCTACCGAGATTATCGAAGAGGAAGAACTCGCTCAATTCCCTGAGTTCAAGATGAATTACGATTGGTTTCTTGAGAATCGGAAAGACTTGGTTGAACAATGCATCATTCCTCTCGAAAAGAAAGGAAAAAAGGTTTTTTTGCTGACGTTGATGGATGAAAATCACCTGAAGAGCGTGCTGAGTTATATTTGGAATCCAGGAGAGTTCCGTTCCCAGTTCGGTTTGCGTAGCCTATCAAAATTTCATCAAGACAACCCCTTCGTCTTCGAAGATAAAAAAATCAGCTACGAGCCTGCTGAATCTGTCGAAAGGATCAAAGGGGGAAATTCCAATTGGCGGGGCCCTGTCTGGATCCAAACGAATTTTATTTTGATCGACGCCTTAAAAAAAATGGGGAAGGTGGCATTAGATGAGATTGAAGTGAAAGTGGGTGAGGAGAAAAGCGCGAATCTTAACCACATCGCCCAATTCTTTGCCGACGGGATCATTTCTATCTTTGCGAAAGATAAAGAGCATTACCGCCCTTTTTGGGGGAACGCGTTCCGGTTCAAAAACGATCCTCACTGGAGGGACTACATCCAATTTTACGAATATTACAATCCTGAAACTGGGCAAGGGCTAGGTGCCTCCCATCAGACGGGATGGAGCGCTCTTGTCGCCAATCTCATTGGCGAGTTCCGAAAATAGCTATATGTTGTCGGGATGCCAGCGGCGGACGACAAAACTGGGGTGAGCGCTCCCATTCCAATCGTTGACAGGCTTGCGCTCGTTCATGATTTCAGAAAGACGATCGAACAGATCGGTGATCACGACTCCATTTTTCATCCGGTTGCTCTCAATAGCTTCATTTTTACTCACAACACAGATGACGTGTCCCCGCCAGACAATTAAATCGAGATCTTCCACTTTTTCGATGATTTCTTCAGCGGATAATCCTTGAACCTGAACGGATTTTCCAATATTGACTAAATCGGAAGTATTCCGCGGCGTGTACCCATTCGAAGTATAATAGAGCAATCCCGTACAATCCACCCCTTTAAGCTGCCATGTATTTTGAGTCAAAACGTCCAGTTTTTCAAATCGGGTTTTACTTGGGTAAAGTTGGGGAAGAAGGGGGATCCCTTCGGGCCAATTCCCTCCCCAAATATAAGGCGTTCCTTCGAGTTTTACTAAATCGGAAATCATCGTTGGGATAGAGGGAGGCTCAACCACCCTTTGCCTCGGACTGCCGGGAACATTTTCGATGAATCGACTGTCCACATAATAATCTCCCGGGTAGGGATACTCCTCAGATCGTATTTTCAAGATCGAGGGGTTGGCCACTTGTTCTAAAACCTCAAGGCGGGAACGGGGAAATAAAATGGTTTCCACTGTTCTCATAAGGCATTGATTATCCAAAGGGAGGGTGTCTCCATCTTTCCCTCCAAAACACTCAGTGAGATCAGGAGTGTTAAACACCGGCGTGGGATAGTGGGTTAAAACATAGATAGCCATTTTCCCCTCTAATTTTATAGACAGTCAAGCGGAATTTTAGTAGAGTTCCTGAAAAAGTGGAAACAAAATGTCACGATTTTTTATTTACCTCTTTAATGTCATTCTCCTTGTGGTTGGTTTTAGCTGCAACTCTTCCTCACAAAAAACCCAAGTAGGCGCCTCCCAAATTCTGCGTATCAATATTCAAGAAGAGCCAGGAAATTTGGATCCTCGCAAAGCGAGGAGCTTGAGTGGACAAACGCTTGTAAGGATGCTTTTCGATGGACTGACTCGCGTAAATAAAGAGGAAAAGAACGAACTTGCCCTGGCAGAAGAAGTGACCGTTTCGGCGGATCTTAAGACTTACACTTTCCGCTTAAAAGAGTGCGCCTGGTCAAATGGAAATCCCGTCTTAGCTTCCGATTTCGCCTATGCATGGAAAAAGATGCTCTCTCCCGATTTCCCTTCTGATACTGCTTCCCATCTTTATGTGATCAAAAATGGAAAAGCCGCCAAAGAAGG
>CAJCIW010000141.1 GCA_903970455.1 Verrucomicrobiota bacterium
TTATCCATTGCATCGCTTTTTGCACATTAGGCGCACCATAGGTTTTTTCTAGGGCTACCATAAATCTTTCTCCACTAACAGAGGGTAAGTTTGATGCTGGGGTCTCTGATAGCTTTTGCATGTATGCTTTATTTACATTAATTGCCATAATCTCTCCTTTTATTATTTATTATTTCCTTTCAATACTGATTATACATCAAATCAATAAATAAAGACAATAGTATTATTAATTAATTGAAATATTAGTTAAGTAGTTAATAATAAATGGTTTGTGACTATTTGATTTTGCCCGTTTTACGCATCATGATCCGCTTCCACCCCTCTGCCGTGAGCAGCTTTTTAGAAAGGGGTTCTCGAAAACTTTGCCGCCGCTCGGGCTTTTCCGAATCGGTTTTTTTTGGCTCCGGAGCCTTGGGTTTCTTTTTAAAGAAGCGGGAGATCATATGGTCCTATTAGGGGTCTAAACACCCTCTAGGCTCAGTTTACCTGTGAACTTGGAGGCGTGTCAATAAATTTCTTTAAACCTTTGCTTTTCGACAATTTTAGGGTATACCCTAATAAATATGGCTGAGATTGACATCTGGTATGAAAAAGACCTCTCCACGCGGGCCGTCCACTCAGAGAACAAGGCTGAACTGCTTACGGACGCCCCGAAAGAGGCAGGGGGGCCAGGACGGGTTTTTTCCCCGACAGACTTATTCGCCGCGTCGCTGGGGTCTTGCATACTCACCCTGATGGGACTGGCAGCAAAACGGTTGAATATCGCTATTCAGGGAACGCATGCCAAAGTGATCAAAGAAATGGCGACAGCCCCCACTAGGAGTATTGGCAAGTTATCAGTGCTCATTTCTTGCCCTAACGACTTTCCCGAAGAAGTGAAAGCGAAACTCATCCGCGCCGCAGAAACATGTCCTGTCCATCAAAGCCTGCATCCTGATATTATTTTGAATATCGCCTTTCGATGGGGAACCGCTGTTTGAAATACCAAAATTTATCCGCTTTTGAAAAGCATTTGCAGCAGGCGGCCAAAGTGCAGCTTTCGCGGGTTTTTCTCATTGTCTCCTCATGTCCCTATGAGAGGAAATTGATCAACGAAAAAATTTTTGTGGCGATTCGGTTCAAGCAGCAGAATCTTTCCCATGTTATGGAAGATGCTGCGCAAGGAACGGTAGAAGAGAGGATCGCCAATCTAAACACTTCTCCCCTTTTTAGCGGGACGCAAATGGTCTATCTCGACAACATCGACAAATTAAAGAAAAACGGATTGGCGTTGCTTGCCGATTACATTGTTCATCCTTCCCCCTTTGCTTATCTTGTCCTGGGGGCCAGCGCCGGAAAAGGTTTGGCTGATCTTTATGCGAAAGGGAAAAAAGAGGTGATCGTCTGCGATTTGAGCGAGGAGAAGCCCTGGGACCGGAAGGAGCGGTTCAAACGTTACCTGATCGATAAGGCTATGAAGGCCGGCAAACGATGGCACGGCGACGCAGTAGACTCTTTGATCGAGAATATCGGCCTGAACCTGCCCAGTTTGGACCAGGAATTGGGCAAATTGATCACTTATTCGGGCGACAAAGGCGAGCTGACATTGAGAGATGTTCAAATGCTGTGCGCCGTGCAAAAAAGCAGCTCTTTATGGCAGCTTGTCGAGATGATCGTCTGGAAAGAAGAGCCTCCCCGCATCGAGGAAATAGTGGACCTCTCCCTGCTGCTTCCTCTTCTTTCCCAGATGCGCGTGCAGCTTCAACATGGAATGCTCCTCGCTGTTCTTTTGGAAAGAGGAGCCGCCCATGCCGAGATCAGCCGCTATTTGCCTACCATCAAACCATCGACGCTGCAGAAAATGCTTCCTGTCGCAAAGGCCCGCCGTCTTGGTTTTTTTAAAAAGGCGCTCGATCAACTGTTCGAAATTGAACTCATGGCCAAAAACAGCTCCTTTGAGCCCGGCCTGATCCTCGATCTGTTCCTTGCGAAAATCACACTGCTCAAGAAAAATCATGCTCTATCTATTCCCCAATCTTCTCGCTGAAGAATTATCCCATCCCGCTTTTCTGCCGGCAAGCGTCGATGCCGCCGTTAATCAGATTAAGGGGCTGATCGCCGAAAACGAAAAAGAAGGGCGTCGTTTTTTGCGCCGTTTTGCATTTGAGGGAAGGAGCTTCCGCGATATTCCGATCCGCTTGCTCAATGAGCATACCACTCCGCAGGAGAAAATAGAGCTTCTCGAAGAAATCAGGCAGGGAGGCGTCTGGGGCCTCGTTTCCGATTGCGGCATGCCCTGTTTGGCAGACCCCGGCGCCGATCTTGTCCTTATGGCCAGGGAAAAGGGGATTCCGGTTGAAGTGTTTTCCGGTCCTTCGAGCATCCTTTTCGCGTTGGTCCTTTCAGGGCTTGGAGGCCAACGTTTTACTTTTCATGGATATTTACCCAAAGAAGAAAACGCTCTCGTGGACGCTTTCAGGAAAATTGAGAAGATATCCCGGGAAGAGAATGCCACGCATCTTTTCATTGAAACACCCTACCGCAACAATCAACTTCTCCAAAAGATGGTCTCCACTCTCCATGCGAAAACCTGGGTCTGCATCGCCTCCGATTTAACGCTTTCCTCCCAATTAGTTCAGACAAAAAAGGTGGGGGATTGGCGAAAAAATCCTCTGCCTGATTTGAATAAGCGGCCGACGGTTTTCCTATTAAAAGGGTAAAAAAATCCCCGGCAGAGTTGCCGGGGACAGGTGCAAAGTGAGGACTAGTTTTTTTTCCTTTCTGCGTGCAAACATCTTTCCAATGCTTGAATCGACAGAGGAAGAATTTGGGGCTTATCCCAATTGTATTCTGCGAAGTTGTGGTCCCATGATTCGATATACACATTTGCCTTCACGGCCATCTCATACACGTATTGATAAAACAACGGGTTTTTCTGCAAAGCTTGAAAGCGGTTGAGAAAGTTGTGGTATTGTCCGGCAGATTTATCGGAATAATAGAAATCGAGCAAAGCCTGCCCTTCAGAGACAAACCTCCCGTCTAAACCATTTTGTGCAGGTGGAATTGCTTTTCTGTTGTAAATTTGCAATTGACTCCAGATTTTAATTCCATCGAAGGTGCGGCGGACGGCATCTTCGGCTTCCCCTTTTAGACGAGGCTGATAATGCACATGACGCAATACGTCTTTTTGGGCGGATAAAGGCAAAATTAACCATTTATCATTGTCGCTCCGGTTTTTAAGTAAATCTTCAAAAGCGATATCGACGTAGGAAATTGAGGGGATTTCCTTATTTTTTTCTGGTTGGGGGGGCAATACGATTGGAGTGAAGATGTGTGGAGGCGTGGGAGTCGTCTCTACTAAGGGAATCGAGACGACAGTCGGGCCTTGTGCAATTGAACTGGGGTCGATTTGCGGCGGAGCGGAAGGTTGGACGGGAGGAGGAAGCATCAATAGGGCCACTTCCTTTTCCATTGCATCAACCGTTTCTTGTTGTTTTGCTGCCAACGCATTAATAGCATTGACAAGTTGTTCCTTCGTTTTTGCAGCTGGAACAAATGGCACCCATTGCAACAACTTTGGAATTTGGTTTTTTGAAGGAGTCTCGAGCGCTTCTACTTTCTCAGTTTGCTCTTGAATCAGTTTTGCCCGCACGGCGCAAAAAGGGGCTCGGCTCTTCAGATCCAAACCAAAGATATTAGCAATCAAAGATACCTTAAGATTCCAAGATGGATAGATTTTTCCGTGATTCGTAAGAAACTCTTCCAGCTTGAGAACATCTTTATTTAATTGTTCAATGTTGATTGTTCCTGCCTCTTGAAACTCTTTGTTATAGTGTTCTGCCAATTTCAACACCCATTTCGATCCCATTCCGTTCCTAAGGTAGGCATCGACGGAGTAAGCCGCGTTGGAAGCTGAGCTTAAAGCCATGCTTTTTAACTTTGATTGGATAAATTTTTCACTTTTATCAATCCCCTTTTCAAGAGGAAGGGTAACCGTTGTTTTAGCAAGCGACTCATCAAGAAGAGGTTCAACAGCTTCTTTGGTCAAGTTGGTATACATATCGGGGTAAGGATTGGAATAAAGAGCCATATTCGTTACGAACTGATGCAATCCGAGTCCTATTTGATCTATATTGTCCGGCACTTTCTTCTTGCTGCTTACAAATGTAGTGATCGCAGCTTTTTCTTGATCGATGAGACCTAAATAGAGATGAAACCTCAGCGTGATCTCCAAAAGTTCGAATTTAGGCAGCTTTGAGGCTACCTTCTGATCTGGGATGTCGTTGCATTCCCAGACAATTTCAGCAATCGCTTCCGACAAATAATCCCGTTTTGAGCCCCATGGCAATGTTTTGCATTCAGCGAGGAGTGGGGTGCAAATGCTTTTTAATTCGTTGTGGATAGGGTGGGTCAAATTAAATTCCCAGGGATTGAAGCCGTTAAGACATTTGTCGAGATAGATCTTAAGATTGTCTAGAGAGTGGTTATTTTTTTTGATCCCTTGGTTTTTCGGTTGAGTCATTAAATATTCAACGCGTTGATTAGGCCCCTCCCGAAATGTCATAGGGTTATAATATGCTGGATTTAATTTTAATTGGTCGTTGTTGTTGTAAGCGTCGAGCAAAGCTTGATTGTAGGGAGGTGTGGTCGGTTGGAGCGTAGGGTACAGGGGGGCCGTTGCCTCGGGGTGGGAAGGAGCGGAAGGAAGTGTAGGGTATAAGGGGGCCGGTGTCTGAGACTGCGTAGATTGCGGGGTATAGGGGTCCGAAGTCAGCTTAGGATACCCCGGAAATACTGATTGAGCCATAATTTTAACTCCGTAAGATTATTAATATGTAATTATTCGCGTCGAGTTAATTGTACTTAGTTATGTAAATGATATCAACTAAAATAACATGTTAAACATCTTAAAACTAACATCTTGTATACTTTGTTTTTTATTACATATTAACTTAAAATTTCGTTCGTAACGTATTTGATTTTGTAGATGAATTAATAATCGATAATTATATAAAATAAAGGGGTGTCATAAATTGAATATAAATTTAAAT
>CAJCIW010000142.1 GCA_903970455.1 Verrucomicrobiota bacterium
AAAACGGAATACATCCCATGCTCCAGAAGTAGTGTCGGCATAATCCGCTACGTGGTCAAGATAGTCTTTTCGGGGCGCAGTTTGGGCTTCGGCCAAAGGAGTGAAAAGATCGTGGAAAATTCCTGGACTTGATACAGATGACATAATCGGTCTCAAAAAAGGGAGGGAATAATTACCCTAATTATCTTCAGAACAGGCCCTACCCGAAGGTTCAGGCCTGCCAAGAGCTAACTTTAGACAGCTACAGTAGTCGCTGCCATTCTTCGCTCGTAATTTCTCTGGTTGACTTGATTTTCAATAACAATATTAGGATTGAGATTTTTTCCCTTATGCTCTGGATCGAACATCTTCTCGTAGAAATAGCTGCCAATAGATAATGTCAGACCCGATGTTAAGCAGGCGACGATCATCCATGGAACAATGGGTGTTGCAGTGACAACAAAGCCCAGCCCGAGGACACCAAGGACGAGGTAGGAGACATCCCGGGCAGCATTGATCAAATGGAATCCCGTTCTCACCGTGTCGATCGTTGTCATCTTGTTGATATGCTGAAGTTGCTCGATCGTGCCGTTACCTGCAAATCCAATCGTCGCAGCGAAGTTAATGCCGGACACCCATCTCATGATTTCTTTGCTAATCGGAACAAACAGGTGGACGAAATCGATGGTGTCGGCAGACGCATTGATCATCGCCATCGTGTTTTTGAACACTTCGCGGCTTACAGTTCCTACCTTTTCCCATGTCGCGGTGGCGGCGCCATTAAATTTCTCGGAAGCTGAATGTGTCAGTTTGACGACTGATCCGCCCAATTCGTACAGCTTCTGGGGGATTTCTGTCATGCTGACAAAGTTTTTGAAGTCTCTTAATGTGGTGTTGAAAGTTGTCACGCTCTTTGGAAGATCGGGGATCGCTTCCGTAGCCCAAAATGCGAGATAGGCGCCAGCTTTAGCCAGATCCTTAGCCTTCTCTTTGAAGAATGTGAGGACGAGATCCGGGATGGTGTACTCTTCAGTTTTATGTACAGGCGGAGCCATTGTCGTAGGTGTTGCAGTTGCTACTAAAGATGTAGCGCTAATCGTCGATGCCATATGAACCCCTTAAGTTAAGAGTTTTTAAAGAAAGGAGGAATATCATATTAGGTAGGTTGATTAAAAACAATGGGAAGCTTCCTGTTTTTTCGCCAACTTCAGTGTTAAAAAGAAACGGGGTGATGGATCCCGCGCATGCACTCTTCTGCAGACATCCCTTTTTTGCCTTCTAACTGCACCTCGATCAAACGGAGTCCACTCTCGCCGCATGCGACTACCCAACCCTCTTTGCCGAAGCTTAAGATGGCCCCAGGCTCTCCTGAAACGTCTTTTAGAACGACCGCATTTTTGATTTTCAACCGCTTCGATTCAGAACCCACTTTAATTTGACACCAGGCTCCAGGCGTCGGGGAAAGGGCGCGGATCTGGTTGTGTATCGCAGTGGCAGGCTTTCCCCAATCAATTTTCTCTTCCTCAGGAGTCAATTTAGGAGCGAAAGTGGCTAAAGTATGATCTTGAACCGTTTTTTTGATTACCCCTTCTTCGAATTGACGGATTGTTTGGAATAATAATTTGACGCTTAGATCGCAAAGTTTCTGCTCCAACTCGCCGAAAGTCATTTCCTCAGTAATGGGGAGAGCTTCCATAGCCAAGATGTCCCCGGCATCCATTTGCGGCGACATTTCGATGATGGTGATCCCCGTCTCTTTTTCGCCCGCCATCAAGCAGCGTTGAATAGGAGCAGCCCCGCGAAATTTGGGAAGAAGGGAGGCGTGAATGTTGATGCAGCCGAGCTTTGGCATCTCCAAAAGATTTTTTTTTATAATTTCGCCATAAGCGACGACGATAAATAAATCGGCCTCTAGCGGCTTTAGACCATCTGCGAATTCTGGAGCAGACGCTTTTTCAGGTTGTAAAACAGGCAATTCGGGCTTCAGCCTGACGGTAATTTCTTTGACTGGAGGGGGTTGAGGGTGAAGGTGACGCCCTTTTGAACGATCAGGTCTTGTGATTACCGCTGCGATCTCGTAATCTTTTTGGATCAGCTGCGCTAAGACTTTTGCCGCAAAGGAGGAAGTTCCGAAAAAGAGGATCTTCATAAATCTAAAGTTTAAACTTTTTCCTCCAAAAGTTCTTCGAGCTCATCAAAATCTTCATCAGGTACCGATGGAGCCGGGAAGCCTTGAAAACCGATCAAGCCTCTTTTAGAATTCCTGCAGAAGTCGATCCAATGCTCCACATGAGGATTTAATCCGACTTCGTTCTCGATTTGTTCGAGAGCCTGAGACATCCGAAAACCACAACGGTAGGTGAGTTTGAAAGCTTTAGCCAGAGCTCTTCTTACTTCCAAAGGAAAACCATGCCGTTTCAAACCGACGAGATTCAAGCCTCCCAGTTTGTAAGGAGATCCTGCCCCGATGGTGTAAGGAGGAACATCATGGGTGATCCGGCTAAAACCGCCCACCATCGCATATTGTCCTATCCGGGAAAATTGATGAACGGGCGTCATGCCGCCGATAATCGCGAAATCTTCTACAACAACATGACCTGCGAGCATGGCGTTATTGGCCATGATCACGCGATTGCCGATTTCGCAATTATGAGCGACGTGGCAATAGGCCATGATCAAACAATTATCCCCAATTCTGACGACAGAATTTTCATTGCACGAAGAATTGATCGTCGCAAATTCGCGGATCTCGCAATTCTTACCGATCACGACATATGTCTTTTCCCCTTTGAATTTAAGGTCCTGTGTTTTCGTGCCAATGCTTGCAGAGGGCCAAATGATAGTGCCGGCCCCGATGGTCGTATTCCCATCGATATACGCATGAGATTTGATGACGACATTATCCTCAAGTGTAACAGTGCCTTTGATCACTGCATAAGCCTCGATCGTCACATTTTTGCCGACCTTCGCGCCGGACTCTATGACTGCAGAAGGATGAATATTTGACTGTGACATAGTTATCCAATTCTTGAGTGATTATCTTCTCTACAATTGCTCTTTATCGACCAAGGCAAAACCGATTTCAGCTTCAACAGCAAGCTGCTCATTGACCATGGCCTTGGCCATGATTCTTCCCCCCTTATTGCTCAAGTGGAGCCCAGTCGCATGAAGCGTCAAGACATCGCCGGGAACAACAGGTCTTCTGAATTTAGCATTGTTGATATTGAGCAAGACTGCGATTTTTTCGCAGTGTCCTTTTTTGTGAACGAGTATGCCTCCCGTTTGCGCCAATGCTTCGAGGATTAACACGCCTGGCATAATTGGCACACCCGGAAAATGCCCTTGGAAAAACTGCTCATTTACTGTAACATTTTTTTGACCGACAATGACGTTCTCCTCAAGGTTCAAATAAACGATCCTGTCAACAAGCAAAAATGGATACCGGTGAGGCAATATTTTTGTGATTTCCTTCACATTCAAAAGGATCGGTTGACTCGAAATTGCGGTGCCCATCAAGAATTCTCCATTTTAATGTGATTAAACAACTCTTTAGCAAATGCATTATTGGAGGCGTGGCCCGAACGGACAGCAACCACATGAGCCAGAAAAGGCGGCACCAAAGAGAGATCGCCAATCAGGTCTAAGACCTTATGCCGGACCATCTCATCGGGATAGCGCAATCCACCTGGATTGACAACGGAGTCTCCCTTAATGATGACCGCGTTGTCTAAACTTCCCCCTTTAATGAGCCCTTTCTCTATCATAGGAGCGATTTCTTCATAAATAGAAAAAGTTCGGCAAGAGGCAATCTCACTTTTAAAAGCTTCTTGAGTGAGAACAAATGTGTAAAATTGAGTGCCAATCGTAGCTGAATGGGGATAATGTAACGTATAGCTGATGCGGTATTCATCTGAAGGAAGCGCTATCAGATGAATTTCCCCTTTTGACCAGAATATAGGGCTTTTTAACCGATAAATTTCCTTTTCAGCCCCCAATTCGCAAATCCCCGCTTCTTCAATCATCGCAACGAAATGATGCGAACTTCCATCGAAAATCGGCACCTCACAACCTGAAATCTCTATGAGCACATTATCGATGTTATACGCGCGTAATGCAGCGAGCAAATGTTCAACAGTTTGAACAAAATCTTTTGGATTGCCAATAACGGTACAACGGGGAGTGCCTTGGACAAATTCAGATCGGGCTTGAAGACAAGGTCGGTGAGCGAGATCCGTACGTTGAAAAATAATCCCCGTATTGTCATTAGCAGGGCACAAACGTATCGTGGTTTTCTCGCCGCTGAACAGGCCAATTCCCGTCGCCGAAATACTGCGGTGCAATGTCCGCTGCTTTTTAGGCGAAAGGGGGGCACGGCGACTATTTAGAGCCGAAAGTTCACAAGGGAATGACAATAGAAACCTCTAGGTTCCGAGGCTGTTGTCGAATAAGCTTCTCTTGATTTTTGGGTTCTTTTGAGCCGCTTTTCGACTTCTTTTTTGCGGGGGTTGTATCAACTTGCTAATACTACCCCCGCAAAAAGAATCGAAAAGCGGCCAAAATAATCGCGAAAACTCGACGAAGCCTTAATCCGAGAACAGTCTCTTAATGGAAAGACGCCTTTCCTCATTCTTAATCGTAAAGAAAATACCCGAACTTCTGTTTTAGCTCAATCTAAAACCTGAACGAAGACAAATGAATTTTTTATTTCCCGTTTTTCTGAAACAGAATTCTCCACCTACAAATAAAAATAATAAAACAAATAGAGATAATTCCACCCTCCCCCCAAAAAGAAAAAAGGGTTGGAAAATGAAAAGCAGGCAATGAATAATTTAAACTCCCTTCCTTGATTCCTGCCTCTTTAGACTCGAACTTCGCCAGAATACGCCCAAAACAATCGATGCAGGCGGTAACACCTGAATTGCACGCCCGTACCAGCGGCACGCCATTTTCTGCCGCCCGGACGCGAGCATGGAATAAATGCTGCTCATGAAGGCTCGAATTTGGGAAATAATTGTCATTGGTAACATTGACAAAAAGCTCGCCGCCCCCCTTTCTTCCCCGGCGCATCAACTCTGCAAAAGTTTCTTCATAGCAAATGGAGGGGCTCAAAAGAATTTTTTTGCCAAACACTTTTGATCCCTCCCCCTTGGAGAAAAAATCATAGATCCCAAAACCCCTTGTCAAAGGCCTCAGGAATTCCCAGGGAAGATATTCAACCATAGGGAGTAAAATTTGCTTGTCATACCGTTCAAAAGAGGAATGATCGGGTTGAAAATAAAAAACGGAGTTAAAACTTTTGTTTAGCTGCCGATCGTAATGATCAAGGCCGGCAACAACTTCGGCCTCATAGAGATTCGCGAGAGATTGGCACCAAAAAAGATTGGAAACGCACCAAATTTTTTTCTCTCCATGATCGCGCATTTCCGCAAAAGGAAAGGCAAGCGGGGGAAACGTTTTCTCCGATTCTTTGCCAAATATTTCTATTAAAAGTTCCCTCACAGCAAAGTAAGGATAATTGCAAAACTCTGAGGGCATATGAACCGCAGCTTCGGGCAAAACAATCAAATCCCGCTTGGAAACTTCCGTCTCTTTAAGGTATTTAAAAATACGCTCCCATTGCTCGAAAGGAGAAACAAAACCGCGCGCGTGTCCCGTCAGGGGAGTCTTCTCTGAAGGGAGGAGATCGGTCTGGATCAAAGCGACATGCAGTGTTTTTTGTTCTAATGGATCTTGAAACCAATGAAGTTGAGCTAGGCCAAAAAAATAAGGCAGAGCAGCTATCGCGCTCCAACTGCCGATGTGTTTTAGGCTCTTTGACCGGATCGCATTTAAACCTGCTAAATTGGTCAACACCACCCAAAAAGAGAGTCCCAGGATTCCAAAGAGACTGGCAAACTGCAAAGATGGCGTAAAATGGGTCAAAGCGAGCCCGATCGGATTCCAGGAAAGTCCGCAAAGGATCAATACCCGTCCCCACTCCATTAAAGTCCAGGCCGATGCGCAAAAAAGCATCTGCTGAAAACACAATTTTCCAGCCGGAGGAACAAGTAGCGTCAACAGGCCGAACTGAGCGCCAAGCCATAAAGCCAAGAAAAAATAGACAAATAAAATGTAGTAGCCTTGAAATTCAATGGAGGTCATCCAGGAGAGTTGGATGAACTGGACCGTGGTAAACCAACAAGCAGCAACCGCAAACGTGCGCAACCGGCTCTGGGCAGTGGGGATGGCATAAAAAAAAAGGGCATACCCAAACCCCGCCGCGATAGCGCCCAG
>CAJCIW010000143.1 GCA_903970455.1 Verrucomicrobiota bacterium
TCTGTCCCCGCGCCCTTAAACTTAAGATCCCCTTCGGTTTTGCAACTCGGGCACATGCGGGGGGGAGGCGATAAGCGAAAGTCGCAAAGATGGCAGGCGAGCACATTCTCCCCAAGGTGAAAAGTGAGATTGGCATCGCAATGGGGGCATTGCAGTATATGGGAGCACTTTTTGCACATTTGGGAGGTGTGATAGCCACGCCGATTCAGGAACAGGATGACCTGTTCGCCGATTTCTACCCGTTTTTTGATCGAGGACAACAAGCGGTCGGAAAAGAGGGTAAATCCTTTTGCTTTCGCAAATTCCTCTTTCATATCGACGATCGACACCTGAGGCATGATGGCGTGATCGGCGCGGTTTTTGAGGTTGCTTAGCTGGTATTTCCCTTTTTTTACATTGAAGTAGCTCTCGATGCTCGGTGTAGCGCTTCCGAGAACGACGGAGGCGTTTGCTATCTTCCCCCGCATGACGGCGACATCGCGTGCATGATAGGCGGGCTGCTCTTCCGATTGTTTGTAAGAGCCTTCATGCTCTTCGTCAACAATGATCAGGCCGAGGTTCTGTATAGGGCTGAACACACAGGAGCGGGCGCCGATCGCGATCATCGCTTTCCCATCTCGCATCTGATGCCACGCATCAAACCGTTCCCCCTGTGAGAGGCGGTAATGCAAAATGGCGATTTTTTCCTGAAAACGGCTCCTTAATTTTTCGATCATCTGCGACGTCAGGGCGATTTCAGGAACGAGGAAAAGAACTCCCTTTTTGAGCTGCATGGCGCGCTGGATTGCCTGGAGGTAGATTTCCGTTTTACCACTGCCTGTCACACCGTGGAGCAGCCGCACTTCAAATCGATTTTGCTCTAAGCTTGTGCAAATCTGGTCCAACGCCTCTTGCTGCTCCTCGTTTAAAGTTTTGGCTTTTGTCGGAAAATACTCTTCATCGGCCAAAAGCGAACGGTCGACTTGAATTTTTTGAGTGAGCAAAATCTTCTTTTTGATCAGAGTTGCAATCGGACTTCGGGAAGTCGTTTCCAACAGTTTAGAAAGAAATATTCCCTTTGGTGACTGGAGGACGGCATCGAGAACGGAAGCTTGAGGGGGATGCGACTTCCTCAGTTCATCGCAAAGGGAGGCGAGCTGGTTCATCGATACCGCCGGCTTGATCAAGAGCTGCAGTTTAGCTTTTGCTTTCCCTCGGACGCTGGAGGGAAGAATTGTTTTCACCACTTTTCGGAGAGGCGTGCAGTAGTATTCCGACATCCATGCAGCCAACCGAAATAATTCAGGGGTCAGATGGGTTTTATCGGAAAGGACTCCGGCAATCTCTTGCAATTTGCCAAACGGGCTGCTGCTTTTGATGGCGATCACGGTTCCTTGTCTTGCCGACTGGCGAACGGGGATCTGCACGCGTGATCCCACCTCAACTTTTCCTATAAGCTCCTGAGAAATCGAGTAATCGAGTGGGCGGTCGAGGGCGTCGTCTAAGACAACCTCAGCTACTTTTTGAGCATCTGGCATAGCTTTTTCCATAACAGCGCCTTATGCTCCAAAGCTTTGTAAACAGATGCGGGGGAAAGGGTGAGAAGGGGGAATTTGCCTAACGATTCAGCGTTATAAAATCGCATTAGTTCAGGAAGTTTCTCCATCCCTTCAGAGGCGATGATGAGGCGAAAGGTATTTTTATTTAAGAAAATATCCCATCGTTTCTCTCTTTCCAACCGTTCAGCTGCCAAAATTTTTGTTTTGGCCAAATGCTGATCGATCCCTTTTGCGAGCCCTTTCAAAAAGTCGATGGTGTCGGACGTCGTGTCGCAAAGAAGTAAGATCACTTCGGCATCGTTGACCTTTTCTTTCCACCCTTCCGCAATCCGTTTCGCTTCCGCATCGTCGGGTACTTGCTCGATGATCTTGATGGCGGGAGCGGCTTTTTGGAGGATTTTTTTCATGGGCGACGGATCTTGCTTTGGAAGGGGGTCCGCCTCAGACTTAACCACAATTGGAGCAGGTTGATCAATCATTCGGGATTCCACTTTTTTCTGTTGAAAAAAAGAGCGCTCTTCTGGGGATGCCAATAGCGGCTGTTTTGCCCGAAGAGGATCTTGTAAATGGTGCAAGGTGTCGCGAATGAGATCGCGAAGGGGATCAGCCATGAAGTTCTGCTAACAAAATTTTAAATTCGGGAATTTGGGAAAAAAAGCCTCGCTGATGATACTGATCGCACATTTTTTCTCCCAGGGTTTCCAATCCGCAAGGATGGATTTTCAGTAAAAATTCCTGAAAGTAGCCCGGACCCATCACTGCATCGATCGATTCCTTATTTTTCAGCATAAAATGGATCAAGTTCTCATTCTCCTTACAAATTTCAAGAAATGGCTCAAGCGCTGTAAGGATTTTCCTCAGTGTTTCTAGGAAAAATTGTTCATTTAGGGAAGCTAATTCTTTAGAGAACTCAATCTCAAATTCCTTCACAACTTTGGGGAAATCTGAAAAAGCTTCCTTCAGCAAAAGGATATGCTCTTGGGCTTTATTCAGATGTCCTGTCGTCGATGACCAATCGTAAGGAAAATGGCTGGGATGGGGAGAGAGGACTCTCTCCCAATGAACTTGGAAGAGTTTATAACATTCGAACAGTTCGAAAAGGAGGAATTGGACCAGCAGGCCGCGATGCTGCTTTTCACTGATTGCACGAGGGGAAAAAAGGGAGAAGCTTCTGTTCAATAACATAAAGTGCCGATTTTTTGTTCACTATGTCAAATTAAAAAAAGAATGACAACTTTTTTTGCGGGGTTGAAAATTTTAACTACAGCTTCTAAGGTACAAAAAGGGGGGAAGGAGGATGAAAATGAGATTTTTGGGGGCCTTATTGGTATTGGTGCAAAGTCTGTTTGCGGGGGAGCCGCAACTCCATTGTGAAAAAAATTGGGGAGAGATCAAATGGCAGGGGATGAAGTTTCACAGGTATCACTTAAGAGCAAGCGACTTTCCTCCCAGCAAAACTTATCGGCTCATCGTAGAAAACTACGATGGGCAACGAACCGAAACATTTGAGTATGTTTCCAACCAAAAAGGGCGTTTAATCCTCATCCGCCCCGACGAAGATTATGAGGATGAGATTTACCTCATGTGTGCAGCCAAACGGGGGGAGAGGCTGAGATTTTGGATGGAGTCAGAAGACGATGCCTATGCGGCAGAGCTCGTCCCATTTCCCTTAGGCATGAAATCAAAAAAAGGAGTTAAACTCGATCTCGAACTCAAAGGAGAGCAAGGGGAGAAATTTCTCTTCACAGGGAATGAGTTGGAACCTTACGAAAATGTCGATCTTTTTTTGGAAATTAAAAATGAACGTGTTCTCCTCAACTCCTCAGAAACGAGCGAATATGGGGAATTCTCTGCAATGATCGATTTGCCAGAGGATCCTCATGGTGGGGAGGCCAAACTGGTTTTGAAGCGAAAAAATGAGGAAATTGTTTTTCCCTTTTCCTGGGGTCCGCCGGCGGTAAAGATCGTCGGAGCCTGCTGCTTCGAGATTAAATGAATCTGAGCTCCCATCTGCCCTCACCATTTTAGAGGGAGAACAAAGAGTCGGCATAGGCGACAGGATCGAAAGGCTCCAGGTCGTCGGCCTTTTCCCCTGTGCCTACCCAAAGGACGGGAATCCCTAGCTGCTGATAGATAGAAAGTACAATGCCCCCTTTGGCCGATCCGTCGAGCTTGGCCAGGAGAATCCCATTCAATGGGGTGGAGTCATGGAAAACTTGAGCCTGGTCGATCGCATTTTGGCCCGTTGTGGCATCGAGGACAAGCAAGGTCTCGTGGGGGGCGGACGGGATGACTTTGCTGCAGACGCGGCGCACTTTTTCCAATTCCTTCATCAGATCCGCCTTGTTTTGCAGCCTGCCAGCCGTATCGATCAACACAATCTCCATCCCTCGCGCTTTAGCTGCGGTCAAAGCATCGAAAACTACAGCGGAAGGGTCTGATCCGGGCTTGGATTTGACGATCTCAATGCCCAGCCTGTCGGCCCACGTCGAGAGCTGTTCGATGGCGGCAGCTCGGAAAGTATCGCCCGCGGCAAGAAGGACTTTTTTTCCTTCCTGCTGAAATCTTTTTGCCAATTTGGCAATTGAAGTCGTTTTGCCGCTCCCGTTGACGCCGACGATCAGGTAGACATAAGGTTCGCTGGCAGAAGGCGTTTTGGGTTCCAGCGGGTTTCTCTTACTTAGAATCGACAACGTATAATCATGGAAAATTTTGAGGATCTCTTCCATCTCGTTTGTCGGTTTTGTGCGGAGGCGGGAACGGAGATGTTCGACGAAGGAGGAAGCGCATTTTGTGCCGAGGTCGGCCTCGAAGAGAATTTGCTCAAGTTCGTCAAAGGTCTCATCGTTCCACGGTTTCCCAAAAAGGGCTTGGATCCGTTGAGAAAGGAGTGAGCGCGTCTTGCTCAGAGCAGTTTTGATTTTTTCATAGCCGCTTTTGAGAAATTTGAACATTGTCGAACGATAAAATAATTGATAGAAAACACAATTCTAGCAGATAAGGGGATTTAATCCGAGGGCTCATGAACACACACGAATACCAGGCTAAAGAAATTTTAAGCCAATATAACATTCCGATTCCGGAATTCGGAGTGGCCTCTAAAATTCACGATGTCGACCCGCTGATCAAACGTCTGGGTCTTAAAGAAGCAGTTTTAAAAATCCAGGTCCATGCCGGGGGAAGAGGGAAGGCGGGGGGAGTGAAGTTCGCAAAAACGCCCGAAGAAATCGTGAAAATCGCTGAAAATCTCCTCGGGATGAAGATGGTCAATAATCAGACCGGGCCGCTCGGAGTGATCGCGCACAAGGTCTTGATCGCGAAACCGCTGGATATCCAGAAAGAATACTATCTTGGCGCAGTGATCGATCGAGAGAATGCAATCCCAATTCTCATCGCCTCTCCCGAAGGGGGAATGGAAATCGAAGAAGTGGCCGCCAACCATCCCGACAAGATTTTAAAAGTGCCAATCGAGTTGAATGGCTCGGTTCGCGCCTATCGATTAGTGAAGCTCTGCAAGTTCATGGGATGGAATGGAGAAATGGCAAAAATAGGGACGAGGATCGCCAAAGGCGTTGCCCAAGCTTTTATCGATACAGACGCGTCGCTTCTCGAAATCAATCCTCTCGTCTCTTCCAAAGACGGCAAACTTTGGGCTTTGGACGCTAAGCTGTCGATCGATGATAATGCCCTTTTCCGTCAGCCAGAGGTTGCTTTCCTCTACGACCATACGCAACAGTTGGAAAATGAAGTCGCGGCAAAAGAGTTCGAGCTCGCCTACATCGCTTTGGACGGCAACATCGGCTGCATGGTCAATGGAGCAGGCCTTGCCATGGCCACGATGGACATCATCAAGTATTGCGGAGGGGCGCCGGCAAATTTCCTAGATGTAGGGGGAGGAGCTTCAAAAGAGAAAGTCGCAGCCGGATTTCGAATTATTTTAAGCGATCCTAATGTGAAGGCTATCCTGGTCAATATCTTCGGGGGCATTATGAATTGTGCGACACTAGCGGAGGGGATTATCGATGCTGTCAAGGAGATGGGGATCAAAGTTCCCCTGGTCGTAAGAATGGAAGGAACGAACGTCGAAGAAGGGAAAAAGCTGCTTGAAAAATCTAAGCTGCCTATCATCACTGCGGACGGGCTTGCGGAAGCTGCGGAAAAAGTCTGCGCCGAATTAAAGAAGGGGAAAGGATAATGGCCATCCTGATCAACAAGAAAACAAAAGTGATCACCCAGGGCATCACAGGGCAAGCTGGAAAATTTCACACCGAACAATGCATGCTTTATGGATCGCAGTTCGTCGGAGGTGTCACTCCGGGAAAGGGGGGACATGAGATTTTTGGATTGCCCGTATTCGATACGGCGGAAGAAGCTGTAAAAGCGACAAAGTGTGATGCAACGATGATTTTTGTTCCGGCGCCTTATGCGGCTGATGCGATCATCGAAGCGGAAGATGCCGGAATCCCGTTGATCGTTTGTATCACGGAAGGGATCCCCGTACGCGATATGCTCGAGGTCAGCCGCATCATGCGAAACAGCAGACGCAGCCGCCTCATTGGTCCTAACTGCCCGGGCGTTATCACGCCGGATGAATGTAAAATCGGTATTATGCCCGGATACATCCACAAGCGGGGAAAAATCGGGATCGTTTCCCGATCGGGAACGTTGACTTACGAAGCTGTTTGGCAGACCACGATTTTGGGACTGGGCCAAACGACATGCGTAGGGATAGGAGGAGACCCTCTTAATGGCACGAATTTTATCGATGTCCTTGACCTTTTTCAAAACGACCCAGAAACCAAAGGGATTCTGATGATCGGCGAAATTGGGGGAGACGCAGAGGAACAGGCCGCAGAATGGATCAAAACATACTGCAAGAAGCCTGTCGCCGGTTTTATTGCCGGTCTCACAGCGCCACCAGGAAAAAGAATGGGACATGCGGGTGCGATTATTTCTGGCGGAAAAGGGGATGCCAAAAGTAAAATGGACGCCCTCAAAGCGGCAGGGGTTTTCATCGCCGAGTCGCCTGCAGTGATGGGAGAAACAATGATGAAAGCGATGAAAGGGTAGAAATGTTGCAATTCCGCGGGCGCATTCCCATCAGTATTTATCCCACGTTTTGGCTGTTTGCAGCTTTAATTGGCTATCTCAATAGTATGAGCTTTATCGGCACGCTCATCTGGGTTGGCATCATTTTTGTTTCTGTTCTGTGTCATGAATTCGGCCATGCATGGACAGCTGTGATGTTCGGTCAAAATCCCCGCATTGAACTGGTCGCGCTCGGCGGGTTGACTTATCACAATGGGCAAAAGCTTTCCTTTTGGAAACAATTCTTCATCGTGCTCGATGGCCCCGTCGTTGGATTTATTCTCGTCCTCATCGCTACTCTTCTCTTGCAGATCCCGGCTTTTGCGCAAGGGACAGTTGCTTACATTCTCTCCTTAACACGTGCCGTTAATCTATTTTGGACGATCGTCAATCTCCTTCCGGTCATGCCGCTCGATGGCGGGCAACTCCTGAGAATTATTCTCGAAAGAATTTTTGCCCTTAAAGGGTTCAAGTACGCGATTCTCACCAGTATGATCATTGCTCTTGCGATCAGCCTTTTTTTCTTCCTTACTCAAGGTTTTTTGGTGGGCGCTCTCTTTTTTCTGCTCGCCTTCCAAAGCTACGATACATTTAGGCGCACACGCCATCTCTCCGAAACGGACCGGGACGATACTTTGCGCCAGCAGCTGGAAATAGTCGAAGAACTCATGCAAACAGGAAAAAAAGAGGAAGCCTTCCGCCTTTGCCAGGAGATCCGGTCAAAAGCAAAAAAAGGAATGATCTACGAACTTGCGACCCAGTACTTGGCCTTTTTGAAGTATGAGAAGGGAGATTCGAGAGACACTTACGATCTTCTGAAATCGATTCGAGAAGAACTCGGCGGCGATGCACTTTGCCTTCTTCATAAAGTGGCCTTCGAGCAAAAAGATTTCCGTCTCGTCATCGAGCTGGCCGGGAGCTGTTTTCAGAATTGGCCCAACACCGAGACAGCGTTGCGCAATGCCTGCGCGCATGCCCAAATGAAACAAGCCGTTCCTACTGTTGGTTGGCTGCAGACGGCGATCAGCGAAGGGCTTGCCAATGTGAACGAAGTCTTGTCCGACCCGGTTTTTGATTCCGTCAGGCAGGATCCCTCCTTTCAAGAGCTTTTAAAGAAAGCCTCTTTCTAAGCATTCTCCCACATGTGGCAATAAATAAATAAGAGTGGTAAAATTTTTCCCAAAAAATGGGAGGCATTTATGGCAAATGAAGTCCGACAATTAACCCAACGAAAAATTTATTTCAATGATGGCAAGTCGTATGTGATTGGTCGATTACCAAAGGAGAGATATCGTGTTATTGACACAAAAGGAAGGACACCCGGAGAAAAAAAATTTCTCGATACATTTGTTAGACTTTTTTTAGCTGTGTCAAAAGGGGATTTAAACCAATGCCAGGCCATTGTCGAAAAAGAGAAGTTTTCTGACGTCGATGCTTACAGTGTTGGGAAATTCGTCAAAGGAAATAATGAACCTTTAGATTTTGTGTCTCCTCGTCAAATCGCAGAATTGAAAGGCCACAAAAATATTACTGATTATTTTGCCTCCAAGTTTCCTGTTTCTCCCGAGCCTTCAACAAAAACAACGCCCGTTGATCCAGAAGATATCGGGACTTATAATTATCATAAAAACATGATTGAGGAATATGCTGAAAAAGGGGTTGATCCTTGTATTTTTCTCAATATGGTTCGAGCTGCCCTTTTGAGCACTTATTCGAATGAAGAAAGAGAGGAGAAAGCTTCTTCGATAGAGGAAGCTGACGGGTATGTTCTCTTTCAATTACTTTTGACCCGCTGCGGTGAAAATTTCACTTCCAAATCGTATTTAAACCATGAGCACAGAATCGAACTTTGTGCCTACCGGGACTGCCTTGCCGAAGGAATTATACCTATGGGGAACGAAATAGAAAACGACGATGATTAAGAGACTGACCACAAACTCAGCTTCTGTCGCTTTTTGCGGGGGTAGTATCAACTTGCGTATACTAACCCCGCAAAAAGCGACAGAAGCTGAGTTTGTGGTCAGTGTCTAAGAATAGCGGATTCCTACGCGCGGTATATTCGATTCTTCTTTCTTTTTAACTTATTTGAAGCTATAAAGCCTCCTTTGTTTTCGAGGTAGCATGCCTTCAGCTTTTTTCCGTTCTGTCGCTGCATTTTCATTCCTCTTACAGCCCTTGCTTTTTGCCGATGGGAAAATCAGCGATGAAGAGTTGTTCGAAGAAGTGGTTGTTGAAGAGAATGCCGCCGGCTCAGAGCAACAAAAGCCCTCAGCTAAGCCCCGGGTGATCTTTGCAGTAAAGAACCAGGAACAAAAGGGGAGCGAAAATCCAAAAAAACTGAAACCCCAATATGCGGGAGCCCGCCGTGCTCCCGAAAAGCCAAAAACACCGGAAAAACAAAAGAAGTCCCCTCACATCAAAAATCAATGGTTTACGAGCAAAACCCATCCCAAAATAGAGAAAAAAGAAGAGGTTAACGAAGTGGAAGAAGCTCCTACCGAGCTTCCCGCTGATCATCCCTATTTCATGAAGACGAGTTATTTGCCTACGTCTGCTACCAACCAATTGTTTGCCTATTCTAATCCCTCTAAAGAAGAATCGAAGCGGGAAGAAATAACCGAGGGGAATGAGTTTCCAAGAGGGGGATTTCAAGCTCCCTGCAGCCATTTCTATCTGACTGCCGAATGGCTCTATTGGAGAATACGGCAGGAAGGGATGGAATTTGCCACATCCCAAATCGTCGATTTCGATTTTCAATCCGGTTTCCGCGTGGGCCTTGGCGTGCATTTTCCGCATGATCATTGGGACATCTATGTGAATTATACCCGCTTTCTCCCCGATGCTTCTGAAAGCCGTCATGGCTCCTTTTATCCTCTCTTCCTGTTCCAGGGGACCGGAGCCCCTCAAGGGGCCACTGTCTCTAAAGCTCATGCCCTCTGGAAAATCGAGTTTCAAACTGTCGATATCGAAATCGGCAGAGCGTATTATATCGCCAAGACCCTCGCGTTCCATCCTTTTTTCGGCCTCAAAGGGGCCTGGATTGATCAAGATGCGAAATTCCACTACGAAGGGGGGTTTATTCCGCACGGGCAGGCTTTTCGTACTAAGTTTCGTGATGATTTCAAGGGAGCAGGTCCCCTCATCGGCATCGAATCGAATTGGGTGGTGGGAGCAGGCTTTAACTTTTTCGGAGATATCGCTACTGCTCTGGTCATTGGACAATTTTTCGACAAGCAAGAACAGCGGCAGCTGGACCGGGTCAAAGTCGTTGATCTCAATACCGATTTCCATCTCGTTAGTCCAACTGTACAAATCGCTGGAGGGATTGCCTGGGACCGCAACTTCCATCGAGATCGGTTGCATTTCGGCTTAAGCGCCGGCTTCGAAACACAGTACTGGTGGGGGCAGAATCAGAGAGAACAGTTCACGGATGACCACCTGCCCATTTACGTGCGTGAAAAAGGGGATTTGGCTTTTTACGGGCTCACCTTACGAGGACGCCTTGATTTCTAAATAATGGATCTCTCTCGAGGCTAGTATAATTTTTCTTATAAGAGACTGACCACAAAACCAAGCTTCGTTGCTTTTTGGGATTATTTTGCCGCTTTTCGATTCTTTTTCCGGGTGTAGTATAGGCAAGTTGATACTACCCCCGCAAAAAGAATCGAAAATCGGCTCAAAAGAACCCAAAAATCGACAGAAGCTGAGTTTGTGGTCAGTCTCTATTAATAATTCCGAGTCAAATCAATCAATTTAGTGAAATATTGGAATTTTAAATAAACATTTAACTTACATCTTCTTTTTTAGAGGTTATACCAATCGCAGTAAATAACTTGATATTTCGGCGCTTTGACTCGCTGAAATATGAAGTTATTTACTGCGATTGGTATAACTGTTTGAAGTCTTTGACTCTAAAAATTAAAATCGATTGGTTGATGAGTTGAATACCTTCTTTCAAGAGTTTCAGAGATTAGATTGGGATCATCACATGTCCAAATTGCATGCTTATGTTAATCAATAGGAATTTTGACGGCAGTATAACTTCCGAGTTCAAGGCGTTGTGAATTTGTGTGGGCTCCCAGCATCCAAACAAAGTTTGCAAAAGCTTTTCAAAATGGGGAATAAAAAAGATTATTGATTTTATCGTGCTTTGAATTTATTATCTTTTATTTTTATAGATCGGAAGAGCACACGTCTGAACTCCAGTCACGCCAATATCT
>CAJCIW010000144.1 GCA_903970455.1 Verrucomicrobiota bacterium
TGAAAAAACAAGAAGCGGTTCAGACCTATGCAAATTTCCAGCAACCCTAGAAGAGTCTTGAGCGTCTTTGTTCTGGCAATGCTCAATGTCTCGATCATGGCGAGCTTACGTAATCTGCCGCTCGTAGCGGAATTTGGCCTCAGCGCGATTTTCTTTTTCTTCATCGTTGCCTTATTTTTTTTAGTCCCCTGCGCCCTCATTTCAGCTGAGCTTGCAACCGGATGGCCGAAATCGGGAGGGATTTACGTTTGGGTCCGGGAAGGATTGGGCGACAAATGGGGATTCATGGCCATATGGATGCAATGGGTTCATAATGTAGCCTGGTATCCTGTGATCATGTCCTTTATCGCGGTCACCCTCGCCTTTTTGGTTTCACCAGCTTTATCGGAAAATAAATTTTACGTCATCACCGTCATTCTCATCGGATTCTGGGGAATGACTTTGCTGAATTATTTAGGGATAAAGACATCGGGCTGGTTTAGCACGATAGGCGTTATTGTTGGGACCCTTGTGCCGGGTGTGTTTATCATTTTGCTCGGCCTCTATTGGATCTCAACGGGAAATCCGATCCAAACTGAATTGAGCTGGAAGGCTGTTCTTCCTTCAATGCAGGATTTAGGAAATCTTGTGTTTTTAGCGGGACTGTTTCTCGCTTTTTCGGGGATGGAGGTGACGGCTTCCTATGCGAGCGATGTGCAAAAACCTCAGAAAAACTACCCCCGTGCCATTATTTTGGGAGCGGTGATCACTTTTACTCTTTTCATGCTGGGTTCTCTTTCGATTGCTTTTGTGATCCCAAAAAGTGAAATCGGCCTGGTCTCGGGACTCATGGAGGCTTTCCGGACATTTTTTCAGCATTATGAATTGCAATGGATTCTTCCCGTCATGGCCGTTTTACTGATCGTGGGGGCCATTGCCGAAGTCAATTCCTGGATTATCGGCCCTGTGAGGGGGCTCTACGCGACTTCTCTGCACGGAAACCTTCCTCCCATCTTTCAAAAACTCAATAAACATGACGTTCCCACTCGCCTTTTACTTTTTCAGGCTATCCTCATGTCGTTGACATCTCTGGTTTTCCTGTACCTGCCCCAGATCAGCAGCGGATTTTGGATGCTGACCGCCCTCAGCGCGCAGAGTTATTTAGTCATGTACATCCTCATGTTTATCGCCGCCTTGAAACTGCGCTACACGAAGCCGCATGTTCCTAGAGCTTACAGGGTTCCATTCAATAATAAGGGAATGTGGCTCTTCTGTTGCCTGGGAATATTTTCTTCTTGTTTCGCGATCATTTTGTGTTTTGTCCCCCCGGAAAATTTAAAAGTCGGCAATCCCCTGGTTTATGTTCTTCTTCTTTTAATCGGGCTTTTAATCATGTGCGCGATTCCGCTCATCATCCATAAATTTAGAAAGCCCCATTGGACATTGAAAAAATGACCCTTTTCCCTCTAAAATAGGGGTCTATGGTCAACATCCCTTTAGCAGAGCGATTGCGTCCGGCTTCTTTGAATGAGATCGTTGGGCAGGAGCACCTTCTTGCTGAAGATGGTTTCATCACAAAAATTGTGGGAAATAAAATTCCCCTTTCGGTTTTGCTTTGGGGCCCTCCTGGATGCGGCAAAACAACGCTGGCCCGCCTTTATGCGAAAGCTTTCTCTGCTCAGTTCGTCAGTTGCAGCGCAGTATCTAACGGGATCTCGGATATAAAAAAACTTATCCACGATCTGGATGAGCAGCCTTTGCTCCATCGCCAGACGATTATTTTCGTCGATGAGATCCACCGTTTCAATAAAGCGCAACAAGATGTTTTTCTTCCCTTTTTAGAGAAAGGGACGATGATCTTAATCGGTGCAACGACGGAAAATCCTTCCTTCTCCCTCAATGACGCGTTGCTTTCCCGCTTGCGCGTTTTGCCTGTGAAATCTTTGGGACAGGAAGGGCTTGAAAAAATTATCGCGCGCTTTGAAAGCCAGGTCCATCCGCTCAACCTCACCTCCAAAGCACGGCAATTGCTCGTCGAGTACGCGCATGGGGATGCTCGCCATCTTTTGAACATGATTGAAAATATTGTCCATGGCTCAAAGGAAACAGAGAAACTCGATGAAAATCGGATTCAAGCTCTTGTATTCAGAAGGAACCCGCTTTATGACAAACAAGCCGAAGGTCACTACAATCTGATTTCCGCTTTGCATAAAGCCGTACGCGGCTCGGACCCCGATGCGGCCCTTTATTGGCTTGCCAGAATGTTAAAAGGGGGAGAAGATCCCCAATTCATCGCAAGAAGGCTCGTCAGGATGGCAAATGAAGACATTGGCCTTGCGGATCCTCAAGCTTTGGCAGTGGCTTTGGATGCGTGGCGTGCCTACGATCACCTCGGTCATCCCGAAGGGGAACTCGCTCTTGCCCAAGCGATCGTTTATTTGGCATTAAGCCCAAAAAGCAATGCTATCTACATGGCATTCGGCCAAGCTAAAGAGCTAGCGGAGAAGAGTTCCCACTATCCTCCTCCAAAAACCATCCTGAATGCTCCTACGCGCTTGATGAAGGAGTTTGAATACGGTAAAGGGTATCAATACGACCACGATACGCCTTTGGCTTTCTCTGGGCAGGATTATTTTCCGGAAGAAATGGGACGCTGTGAATTCTACCGTCCGAAAGAATACGGTTTCGAAAGAGAAATGTCGAAAAGGATCGAGTACTTCAAAAAACTCAGAGAGAAGTTGAGATAAAAAAAACCCTCCCTCACGTATCATTCTCTTACCATCGCAAGAAAAATGGGGAAGGAGGGTCAAGAAAGTTTGTTTTCTCAAGCTTATGGACGAAAGGCTGCTAATGAGGCACGGCCGATCGTCTTTGGACTCTATTAGAGGCCTTGATACCTTGAGAACTCTCCTGCCTTTCACGCCTAGACGATTCTTGATCGTCTACAGCAGGGTCAGCGTGAAATTGTCGCTAGGAGACAAACCCTCTTCGGGCATACATAGGATACGGACTACCGATTTCCTATGCAGCTATGTCGTGAGTCTCATCAAAGGGAATCTGTTCCCTCAATATTCAATATAACATTTTCTCTTTTATTATTAAATAGCACAAGAAATTAATTAACTTAAATAATATTGAATATCAGACAATTAAGTAATTAACAAATAGTTTTGTTGATGTAGATTTCCCCTTCCCCCCAAGGAAATTCTCCTGTGAATTGGTCGACCACATGAAAGCGGCGGCTATACTCGCTTAAAGGGTAGCTGACGGTCACGATTTTTGTCCGGGAGGGGAGTTTTTCAAAAAGAGCTGCCATGGAAACGATCTCTTCATCCGAAAGGCACGTTCCATAAAGATAAATGACGGTGGCCTTCGAATAATCGACCGAATGCATATCTTCGCACAGAAAAGTGGTGCGTAAAGGGGCTTTGCCAGCGACCCCATTTGCCATTCGAATAAAAAAGGGGATCCAATCAATGCCTATCACTTGGCAATTGCAAAGATGGCTTAGAAACAGGGCTCCCCTCCCTCTTCCGCAGCCGATTTCGAACACAATGTCTTCCGAATGAATACCGCACACCTCTGCAATGCGGGCAAAGACGGGAATAGGCGTCTCGCCATAAACGGTTTGCCGTCGTCTACAAAGATGATACGGATTGTGGAAACGATACGCTCTTTTAAGCGCCCGGTCAAACGGGGTAAAGGAGGGAAACAGGCGGCGCACCTGTTTTTTTTCTCGATAGAGGAACCATTTTACCTTGAGGAAAAGCCAGAAGTTCATTCTAGCGTCAGACTTATCGGTACGGAATCGGTCAGGGCTTTATCTCCAAAAAATTGGATGGGCCCGGGATAACAGTACTGATCTTCCAGTTTCCAACTATCGCGATGTTTTTGAAAATAGGAAAAAGGTTTCCCTTTCAAATCGACCAGAGCTTTTTGAATCACGGGTTTTTCCTTCCCTTTCCGCATTTCCACATGCATCAAAAAGGTCAACGGCACGGCGCCGATGCCCCATTCCCGAATCGATTTTTCGATGCCGGAAACAAAGGCCATGCAGCCTGTCGCCCCGTGATCGACCAAAAGGGCGGCGGCAAATCCGAGCGCATAACAATACTTGCTGTCAAAACAGCTGGGATACCCTGCTCTCCCTTCATATCCTAAAAAATGAGGGACGGGAGCGAATTTACCTTTGTACTCCCCTCTTTTTCCAAGCTCTTTGGCAACGGCTTCGATAAGAAGTCGTTCCGTTTCAATCAACGAGACCTGCACATTTCCATGTGGGTCGCGGGTTCCTAGAAGCTGGCTGCGAATGTGTTCTGGCAAAGAGAGAAAGCAGCTTTGGGAAGAAGAGGTCAATTGGGAAGAAGAAAAAGAGTTTTCGCTGGTCAGAATTTGATTGAGTTCTTTGATGAGGATGCCGATTTCCGGGATAAATTCGATCAGCCCTTCCGGGATGAGAATGACGCCATACTCTTTGCCCGATTCAGCGCGTTTGACAATGAGATCGGCAATCTCGTTCACGATTTGGGACAAGGTCATTTTTTTAGCGGCAACCTCTTCTCCGATGAGAGTCAAATTGGGCTGGGCGACTAAGGCGCATTCAAGGGCGATATGAGAGGCCGACCTCCCCATGAGTTTGATAAAATGGTAGTACTTTTTTGCAGAGAGGGCGTCTCTGGCAATGTTGCCGATGATTTCCGCATACGTCTTGGTTGCCGTATCGAATCCGAAGGAGGTGGCCACATAACCATTCTTCAAATCCCCATCGATCGTTTTGGGGACGCCGATCACTTTTGCGGGGCATCCGTGTTTTAAAAAGTATTCGGCTAAAATCGCGGCATTCGTATTGGAATCGTCCCCTCCAATGATCACAAGACCATCGAGCTTCATCCTTTGGACAACGGAAAGGGAGGCGCTCAATTGTTGTTCCGTCTCAATCTTGGTTCTTCCCGAACCAATCATATCAAAACCGCCTTGGTTCCGGTAAGGCGCGATGAGTTCAGCTGTTAATTCTTTGCTTTTGCCGGAGATAATCCCGTTGGGGCCATCGAAAAATCCATAAAGGCGCGAGTTGGGATGCAGCTGCTTTAAGCAGTCGTGGATTCCGATGATGACATTATGGCCGCCGGAAGCCTGGCCTCCAGAGAGCACAACACCGATCTGCAAAGGTTTGGCTCCCCTCTTTTCCCCTTTTTCCCCTTTCAATACCGTTTGGCTGAATGTGAGGGGAAATAGAGAGTTGATCTTCTCGTTGGGGGCAGTTGCAATGGAACTTTTTATAAAGCCGACATGGTTCACATCTTGGAGAATAGGAGGCAATTCAGGAAGATCCTCCCGTCTTGCTA
>CAJCIW010000145.1 GCA_903970455.1 Verrucomicrobiota bacterium
GATATGTCATACCAATTTTGAGGGTTCAATAGCCCTCTTCCAATCATCTTCAGATTTTGAGGCTTTATAGCTTCTCGGATTATCCACTTTGAGTTCAAAATAGCGCTTGTCATATAAGACTCCATAAAATATATATTTAATCATAATTATATTTAAAATCTGGATTTTTCTCAATTTTAAAAATTGATATTTCCCTATATTTAATAAAATCAGAATAACAAGCTATTTATATTCGAGCTTACCCCATCAGCCAAACTTAACATACGTATTACCAGACACTTAAAATCTATCATCTTAAGAAAGGACAGTATTATATACAATTGACCTCATAGGGAAGGATATACCAAAGTTGACTTAAAAGTTGGCTATAAGGTTATTATGAATCAATTCTAAAGTTAACCCAGAATAAACAATTGTCTATACTGTGTTGAAGTGTCTTCAGGTAGTCGGGAAAATGGTTTTCCGCCCAGGCATCTTCTTTAATCAGCCCTCCTGTACATTCGAAATAGATGGATTCCCACACGTATTTTTTGTCTTCATAGGGCAAATCATTGATTTTCTGACGAAGCCATTCAAAAGCTTCAGGGGACTGCTGTTCGGGGGCTTCGATAAGTTTTTCAGTGGTCGCTAGGCACTCTTCCAGATATAGCCGAGACTTTAGATCTTTTTCCAAATTCAATGCACACTCTCTCTCCATGTGGATCGACTGTGCATGCAGGGGAAGAAATTTTAGGGGGTTTGAATTTAATGCGGACAAGTGGTGCTGGCTAGATTTGCGTATTGACTCATAACGTTTACGCTCTAATTCAAGTTTTTTGTAGGCATTATATAAACGGAATTTTTCTCCTTTTTTGCGATTAAGTTCTAAATTCATCACAGGAGATTTTTCGAAAATTTGGGTGATTTTCCGAGATAAACGAAACTTCTCCCTCTCTTGTTCAGTAGATGCAGACGTAAAAATCAGTTCCTCTTTCAGAGGAAACAGCTGTTTTTCCTTTAAACACCTGAGCTCCTCATATCTCCGTTTCATCTCCTTGTATTCTTTTTCACATTTTTGATAGTTTTTCCATGCTTTGTCGATGGGGGAATTGGGATCAGCGTAATGATTGCCGCATATCTCTTTTATTTTCGATTCTGCCTGTTTTTTCTTTAATTGCAGTTCAACGCAAATATAAGGGGTGACTTCTTTCAAAAAAGAAAAATTGCAATTTGTGACAGGGGAATTTGAATCCATCAATTTGCACATCACTTTCCAGCAATTGGAAGAATGCTCCGCGCGCAGTACGGTGAACACCATATTCTCATGAGCCTTTAGAAGAGGGTGTTGAGAAAAGAAATGGTTTTTGAAAAAAGAACCATTACACAATGCGGCATTCAGTTGTATATTAACAAAACTTAAAGCGATCAAATTACTGGTATCGCAAAATGAACAGATATTATGATTGATATCAGGAATTAAAAAAGGTGAAGACAAGATTTTATACCCAAGTTGACTAAAAAGTTGGGTAGAGACCTAACTTTACTTTCTTTGACTCTACTAGTGGCAGTTAAAAGTTATACAGAATTCCAACTATCAATATTATATAATAAATAACTTCATTAACATCCACTATTTAATTCTTCTGCCCTGCCTGAAACCAATTCCATTCGCTCTCGACGATCTTGTGCAAGGCGGAATGGGTAGGCTCCCATTCCAAGGTTTGTTTGGCGAGCGTGTAATCCGCTGTTAAGAATGCGGGATCTCCGTCGCGTCGCTGGGCTTGGTTCACACTGATCGGCAAACCGGTAATCTTTCGAGCTGTATTGACGACTTCTTGCACAGAGGCTCCCTTGCTTGTTCCGAGATTGAGGATAATGCTTGGGTTGCCTTTCAGCAAATAGTTCAGAGCTTTGACATGGGCGTCGGCGAGATCGACGACGTGGAGATAGTCGCGAACGGCCGTCCCATCGAGGGTAGGATAATCTTGGCCAAATACATCCAGGGAGGGTCTTGTTCCCCGAGCGACTTGTAAGACAATAGGAACTAAGTTAATAGGTTTAGATCCCCGTTCTCCACATTCTCCCTTGAGATCGGCGCCGGCGACGTTGAAGTAACGTAAAGCGACGTGCTTAAGACCGTAGGCTTTGTCGGAATCTTGCAGCATGATCTCGACCATTCTCTTGGAATGTCCATAAGGATTGATCGGGTTGCAAGGATCGCTTTCTTTCAGAGGATTCGAATGGGTAGGCTGGCCGTAAGTGGCCGCAGAGCTGGAAAAAATGATTTTGTCGATTTTCTTTTCACGCATCACGTCTAATAAGACGCTAGAACCGCCCACGTTGTTGAGATAGTATTTTGCAGGCTCTTTGACCGATTCGCCAACGGATTTAAATGCAGCGAAATGCATCACGGCGACGGGATGGTATTTATCGACCACTTCGCACACTCTTTTCCGATCGAAAATATCCCCTTCTTCAAAGACTCCCCATTTGACGGCTTCCCGATGGCCATTGGACAAATTATCATAGACGATAGGGAAGAAGTTCGCTTCCTTCAATGCTTTGCAGGCTTGAGTGCCGATGTATCCGGCGCCTCCTGTGACGAGGATAGCTGGATGATTAGAAGTGGGTTCTAGTTTATTCATATGCCATTTTTAACTAAATACCCCACAATCATAAAACTATTTAATTGAAATTTCAACAAATAAAATACCCTGGTTTTAAAATTTTTACTTTACTTTTCCCTTTTTGGGCTTGAACGGGTTAAAAAAAACTCTTCCTCGAGTTTCGACAAGTGTCAGCGTGCCGCAAATCTGAACCGCCACCATTCCGATTGGCGAACTTTTGAATTACTCTCCCATTTGGAAAAGCTTTTGCCAACTCTGTTTCGATTCTGGTAGCGCAGCCAAATTCTCCAAACCTTGAGATCGGAGGTTGTTCCAAGCTTTCA
>CAJCIW010000146.1 GCA_903970455.1 Verrucomicrobiota bacterium
AAACAGCGAAATATTTATTGAAATTCGGAGAAATGGGTGGTAGAATAGACAATGAAAGATCATAAACAATGCCACTTTTTAAAGAAAAAGGTGACATTTCTAAAAAACTCGAAAGGGTGACATTTCTATTTAACGCTAACATGTAATATCTTTTTAAGACAATCTAAAAACTGATTAATGTTACTAAAATGCTGAAGTTGTGAAGGATTTGTCTATAAAATTAACGCATATTAAATATTTTATTTCGGGCAGGTGTGGGTCGTGCGACATTTTTTGTGAGAGAATTTGAAGGGAAGTGTCGTAAAAAATGTTAGTTGCTTGTAATCAATGCCTTATAGGCGTGGAGCTTGTTGCGGAGGGTGCGCACGCTGATGCCGAGGAGTTGGGCGGCTTTGGTGCGGTTATTCTTCACTCGGCCGAGCGTTTCCAGGATCAGTCGCTTTTCGAGTTCGGCAAGGGTTATGCCGGCAGGCAGAGAATAGATGGGCGCTTCGATGACGGGGCAGGCTAGTTCGATATAGATTTGGTGTGCCTCGAGTGTCTCTGAGGCATTCATGACGACGCTTCGCTCGATCACGTTTGCAAGTTCGCGGATGTTCCCCGGCCATTTGTAGTCGAGCAGTTTTTGTTTCGCCTCGGCTTTGAGCTGTTTGACGGGTTTCTGATTCTCGTCGCATAGACGTTTTAAGAAGAATTCAGCTAAAGGAAGAATGTCTTCCCTCCGCTCTCTCAAAGGGGGGAGATGGATGGGGACGACGTTGAGGCGGTAATAAAGATCTTCACGGAACAGCTTTTCTTCAACCGCTTCCTTCATTGAGCGGTTAGAGGTAGAGATTAAACGGACGTCGACTTGGATGGGGCGGATGCCGCCGACGCGTTCGAATTCCATCTCTTGGATGGCCCGAAGGAGTTTGGATTGGAGTTCGAGGGGAATTTCGGAGATTTCATCGAGGAGGAGAGTTCCTTTGTCTGCGAGCTCGAATCGGCCGAGCTTTTTATTGATTGCGCCGGTAAATGCCCCTTTTTCGTGGCCGAAAAACTCAGATTCAAGGAGGCTCGTGGGGATTGCTGCGCAATTCACCTTGATGAAAGGTTGTAAATTGCGGTGAGATTGGGTATGAATCGCATGGGCGATGATCTCTTTTCCCGTGCCTGACTCTCCGCTGATAAACACGGAAGAAGAACTTTTGGCAATTTTTCCCACATCGCTTAAGATCTTCTTCATACTTTCGCTTTCTGCGATGAGAAGGTGTTTTTTCCGGTCAGGTTTGGTGGAGATCTCCTCCCGCAAATAAAAATTCTCTTGAAGCAAGTCGATATGCTCTTGCACTTTATCGAGCATGGTCTCGATGGTCTCGAGATGAAAGGGCTTAAGAAGATAGTGGAAAGCCCCTAGGCGCATGGCTTCCACGGCACCCTCGATGGTGGCAAAAGCGGTGGTGAGGATGACAAGCATGTGAGGATTTTGGGATTTTGCGATTTTGAGAATCTCAAGGCCGCTGGAGTTGGGAATGTGCAGGTCGCAGATCACAAGATCGAAAAGGTGTTGGCTGAGATACTCTGAGGCAACCGTTCCGTTATCGGCGATGTAAACTTCGCTTTTTCTTTGATGGAGGAGATCTTTGAGAAAAAGAGAATTCGAAGGATCTATATCGACGATCAGAACTTTTTCAATTGCCATACTTTAATGAGTTATTGGTATAAACTGAGGGAGTACCTGCCTAAACCGGATTATAGGAAATGGCGAGTTTAAAAAAAGTTTTAAATTGTTTATTTTTATTTTTAGCTGGTTGTTCCGGCATGGAGCAATCGGAACAGGAGAAGTTGCGGAGGCTCAATGCCAAGGGGGAATTTGTCCTGCGGAACCATGATGAATATGAGTATCGCTTGGAGACACCCGAACATCGGGTTCGGGAGAAATATCCCTGGGAAATGGCGTATATCGGGAAACATTCCAAGATCACCAAACAATACTTTCGCTGTAAGGGCTCTAGCTTAAATCCGCCGCATGTCGACCATAAAGACCCTTCCCGCGCTGCGAATTATTTTGATTGCGGGGGATCGCAAAAGCACTCCCTTCCCATTAGGGAAGATAAGGAATTCGTCTATCCGATCTTGATCGATTTGCTCAACTATGTGCAGGCGAAGACCGGGTGCAAAGCGATCATTACCTGCGGCCATCGATGCCCGATCCACAACGCTTATGCTGATAATTCTGCTTATAACCAGAATTCCAAACATATGGTCGGGGCGGAAGTTGACTTCTATCTTCAAGGGATGGAGCAGCGTCCCGAAGAGGTAATCAAAATCTTGATGGGTTATTACAAGGAGATGTCGATTTACAAAGGAGACAAGCAGTATCAGGAATTCCAGAAATTGGAGAAGGGGGAATTCAATGTCTCGACACGCCCCTGGTACAACAAAGAAATCCTGATCAAGCTCTATTTAAAGAACGAGGGGAGGGATTTTGATAATCGCCACCCTTACCCCTACATTTCTGTGCAAGTCCGTTTTGATCGGGAAGCCAATGAAAAAGTCATCTGCGACTGGGGCAAAGCATTTAATGGCTATCGAAGATTCTAGATGTTAACAATGCGCGCAGGAATGGGCAATGACCTCGACAAGTTGAAAACGGTTGCCGTCGGTGTCAAAAACGGTTTGCATTTTCACGTGTCCTGGGACCTCTTGGACTTTTCCGACGAGCTGTGCGCCTTTTTTGGTAAGATCGGCGAGGGCTTGGTCGAGGCTGCGGACGGTGAACATGACCACGGCGTTTTGGCCTGGCTCTACCCCATCTTCGCTGTTAGGCTGCTTCTGCGCGATGCCGATCCTGGCGCCACCTGCATTGCCTTCTAGCTCAGCCCATCCGTGTTTCTCATCGAACTCCATCAGTTTGAGTCCGACGGTCTCGGTGTAGAATTTGATGGCTTTTTTGATGTCATGGACAACGATCCATGCGAGGTTCATCGATTGTAAATTCATAAAGCCACTCCTTTTTTTTCATCCATTGTATAAAAGATAAGAAATATTTGCGTTGGAAATCTTGTTCCCTCTAAAAGGAAGTAAATTGTTTTTTTGGAGGCGATTGTGAAAGAGAAGGAGAGCGGGCTGGTCAATCCATTCCAGACTTTGAAGTCATTGAATGGGGATGGGGAGCATTTTTACTATTCTTTGACCGCGCTGGAAGCAAAAGTTCCGGGCGTTGGAAAGCTTCCGGTCTCGATCCGGATCATGCTGGAATCGCTGTTGCGCAATTGCGATGGGAAACGGGTGAGGGAAGAGGATGTGCTGCGCCTTGCCAAATGGAATCCGCAAAAGCCGGATGAAGGGGATGTCCCCTTTGTCCTCTCGCGCGTTCTTTTACAGGATTTTACAGGCGTGCCTCTGCTTGTCGACCTAGCCGCGATGCGCGATGCTGTGGCTGCGAAGAATGCCGATCCTAAAAAGATCGAGCCGATCGTGCCGGTCGACCTCATCATCGATCATTCCGTGCAGGTGGACCGCTCAGGAACTGCGGATTCCTATTTGTTTAACCTGGAAATTGAGTTCGAGCGGAATAAGGAGCGGTACGAGTTTTTAAATTGGGGGCAGGAAGGGTTTAAGACGTTTAAAGTCGTTCCTCCGGGAATCGGCATCTGCCATCAAGTCAATCTGGAGCACCTGGGTTCCGTCGTCACAGAAAAAAATTCCCTTTTGTATTTTGATACGATCGTCGGCACGGATTCCCACACGACGATGATCAATGGTCTTGGAGTGGTCGGGTGGGGAGTGGGCGGGATTGAAGCCGAGGCGGCCATGCTCGGTCTGCCTTATTTTTTCCAAACACCGGAAGTGATAGGGGTGCATTTGTCCAATGCGTTGCAAAAAGGGGTGACGGCTACAGATTTGACACTGCGGATAACCGAAATGCTGCGGAAAGAAAAAGTCGTGGGCAAATTTGTCGAGTTTTTCGGTGAAGGGGCAGCGACGTTAAGCGTCGCAGATAGGGCGACGATCGGGAACATGGCTCCCGAATATGGGGCGACGATTGGCTTTTTCCCGGCAGATGAAAAAACGCTCGAATACATGAGAATGACTGGACGGGATGAAAACAAGATCAGGCGGATCAAAGAATATCTGCAGGCGCAAAAGATGTTCGGGATCCCCAAGAAAGGGGAGGTGGAATTCACGAAAGTGGTCGAATTGGATTTGAAAAGCGTCAAACCGTGCGTGGCAGGCCCTAAGCGTCCTCAAGACCGGATCGATTTAGTCGAGGTGAAAAAAAAGTTCAATGAGCTGTTCACCGCCCCTGTCCAGGAGGGGGGATATGGGAAACAGGCCTCCGACAGGAGCAAAAAAATTTGCGTCCATTCGGAAGGGAATTTCCATGTGAATGAGCTGCATGTGACAGGAGGAAAAGAATCTCTTGCCCGCAAGCAAGGGTGGAGCGAAGAGGAAATGGTCGCTAACCGCCCTTTTACCAAAGAAGTGATCAATCCAGGTTATATGCAGCACCGGCCTTGTGATTTTGTTTTGGACCACGGGGTGGTCGTCATCGCGGCGATCACGAGCTGCACAAACACCTCGAATCCCGATGTGATGCTCGCGGCAGGGCTTGTCGCCAAAAAAGCGGTTGAAAAAGGATTGAAGATCGATTGCCGTGTCAAGACGAGCCTGGCGCCGGGTTCGCGCGTCGTGACGGATTATCTTAGTAAAACGGGATTGGATAAATATCTCGATGCCCTTGGATTCCAGCTTGTGGCCTATGGCTGCACGACCTGCATCGGCAACAGCGGCCCTTTGGACGAAAAAATTGAAAACGCAATCAAAGAGCACGATCTCATTGTGGCGAGCGTCCTCAGCGGCAACCGGAATTTCGAGGCGCGTATCCATGGTTCGGTCAAAGCGAATTTCTTAATGTCTCCGCCGCTTGTGGTGGCCTTTGCTCTTGCGGGGAGGGTCGATATCGACATGGAAAAAGAACCGCTCTCGATTGACAAAGATGGTAAGCCTGTTTTTTTAAGGGATATCTGGCCGAGTTATGAGGAGATCCAAGAGGTTGTCAAGCAAGGGCTGCAGCCGGAGATGTTTAAAAAACGGTATACCCATTTCCTCGACGACAACCCTCTTTGGAAAAAAATCCAGGTCAGGAAGGGAGCGCAGTATGCCTGGGACACCAAAAGCACCTATATTCAGAAACCCCCTTTTTTCGAAAATTTCACGATTGAATTGCCCAAAAGGAAAGAGTTGAAAGGGATGCGGGCCCTTGCTCTGTTTGGCGACTCGATCACAACCGACCATATTTCGCCTGCGGGGGCGTTTAAGGCGAACACGCCTGCGGGGAAATATCTCATTTCACTCGGCGTTCCCGAAAATGAATTCAATAGCTACGGCAGCCGCCGGGGCAATCACAATATCATGATGCGCGGCACATTTGCCAATGTGAGGATCCGCAATCAAATCGTCGAAGGGAAAGAAGGCGGGTTAACAAAATTGATGCCCGAAGGAAAAGAAATGCCGATCTTCGACGCTTGTGAAATTTACGCAAACAATCAAATTCCTCTCATCGTATTTGCCGGCAAAGATTACGGAATGGGAAGCTCACGCGATTGGGCGGCGAAAGGAACCGCTTTGCTTGGCGTCCGTGCAGTCGTAGCGAAAAGCTTTGAGAGGATCCATCGCAGCAATTTGGTGGGCATGGGCGTGCTTCCTTTGCAATTTAAAGGCGATGAAGGATTTGAGTCTTTTAACATCAAAGGCGATGAAACATTTTCTCTCGTCGGCCTGGAACAGCAGATGAAACCCCGACAAGAGATCACTCTGGAAATCGACCGCGGGGGTGGCAAAGTCGATCGGGTAAAACTCATCAGCAGGCTCGATACGCAGACCGATATCGATTATTATCTGCATGGAGGGATTTTGCCTTATGTTTTGAGGCAAATCTTATCCCGATGAAGAACATTGCCTTGGCCACGGATGCCTCCTTTTGGGAAATCGGACTTGGCGCACATGCGCGCATCCGGGAACTTTACCATTTTCTCGCTTGCAATAGCCATTTTACACTTTATTATCTCGGGGATGAAGTTTGTCCCTTTCCCGGCCCGTCTTTTCAAAGGGGCAACAAACAAAAGCAGCTTAAAGGGTTCCTACAAGCAGCCAAGCACGATCTGCTGATCGTCGAGTACATCCATTTGCACTGGGCCGCCGACTTTTTGCTGAAAGGAACAAAAATCTATCTCGACGCAATCGACCTTTTTTCCGAGAGGACAAAATCGTTTGCCGCCTACAATCGCAGCATCGGTTCCATGACGTTCGATCAGGAAATCGGTTATTTTCGTAAATTCGACAAGGTGATGTTTATACAAAAAGAGGAGATGGAAAAGGTATTGCCGCATCTGGGAGAGGACAAACTTCTTCTTTGCCCCCATCCTACTGTTCCCGAAGCCGATGCGCCGATTCGGGAAGAAGTGCAGGCAATCAGCTTTTTTGGCAGCCCCTCCTGGCCCAACGTCGATGGGATCCAATGGTTTCATGACGCTGTGATGCCTCTTCTTGGAAATTTGGGAGAAAAATGCATTGCCAATGGAGCATTCAGCACATCACCGATTTCGATTTTTTCTCCCCGGCTCGCTAAGGGAAAAGTTTTTCCTTTTCTAGGCGATTATTACAAAGGGATCGATATCGCCATCAATCCTGTTCTTTATGGGAGCGGCCTTAAGATCAAGAGCGTTGAAGCGATTGCTTATGGCATTCCTCTTGTGTCGACGAGCGCTGGGGCGCAAGGACTTCTCGAACAGGCCGGAAGATCTTTTTTACTTGCCGATACGCCAGAAGAATTCGCTGCGGCCATTTGCGCATTGGCAGCATCTTCAGGCTTGCGACGGCGCCTCTCTGCTCGTGCGCTCGAGTATGCGCAACACAATCTCACTCCACAAGCCTGTTTTAAATCTCTTATATATTAACTTTTATTTTCAATTAGCGAAAAAGATTAAGTTGCATGTTTTTTTAACTTGATAAAATCAATTGGAAATATACCCAAGTTGACTCAAAAGTAGGTCAGGAGACGGGATTGAAAGCTGCCGTAAATCGATTCCGGCGCTTTGAACCCGCCTCCTGGCCTACTTTTGAATCAACTTGGGTATAGATGTCATGCTGTTCGAATGGCAGCGCGGACTTTAAAACGAGCGCCGCTAAAATCGATTTTGCGACTTTAAAAAAATCTTATAAACATTGAATCTCCTTGAGGGAGGATTGCGTTTTATTGAATAAATGGGTTATAGTGGCTGCTCTTTTTGCCGATGTGGTGGAATGGTAGACGCGGTAGACTCAAAATCTACTTCTAGCAATAGAGTGCTGGTTCAAGTCCAGTCATCGGCAAATCTTGTGAACGAGCGCACTGATCCGGTCAGCGGATTCCACAGCGCCTTCCATCGTCGAAGGGAAATCAAGGGCAGTGGCTTCTCCGGCAAAAAAAACAAGATTGAGAGGGGGGCGCGAAAATTTGTCTAACAGGAATCTCTTCTATCCATACATTCTCGTGGAGAGAGGAAAGAAGCGTTAAAATTGAAAATTTCATATACTCCATTAATTCCGAAGAAGTTTATAGTAGATGCCATGAATTGGATTCAAGATTATCACCTTTTTCTTTTTGACTTCGATGGACTGCTCGTCGATACAGAGCCTTTGCATTATGCTGCCTATGCGGAATTGTGCCGGCGCCATGGATTTGAGCTGAAGTGGGATTTTGAGCGATTCTGCCGCGAGGCCCACCGGAAAGCGATGGGGGTCTGGGATGGTTTGAAAAGAGAATTCCCTACCATGTTTGAAGAGGCACCTCACATCGAGACCCTCTATGAGGAAAAGAAAAAGATCTACATCGAACTGCTCAAAACATCCAGTCTACAATTGATGGAAGGGGCAACTGAACTCTTGCAAGCTTTAGAAGTTCGAGGCGCAAAGCGAGCCGTCGTCACAAATTCTCCAAAAACCCATATCGAAATCATCAAAGCTTCTCTTCCCGTTCTTCATTCGATCCCTTTGTGGATCACTCGAGAAGATTATACGGAGCCGAAACCCTCTCCAGAAGGTTATCTCAAAGCCATTGAAAAATTGGGCAAATCCGGAGATAGGATCATC
>CAJCIW010000147.1 GCA_903970455.1 Verrucomicrobiota bacterium
GCATTCCGAACATGCGGAAGATCTTCTTTATGACAGCCAGGCCGTCATCCATTTTATCGCCAATCCCAAACAGGTTCAAAAACATTTAGAAGAGCTCGCTGCCACTTACTCATGCGACCGGATCGAGGTGAAGGCCATCGAATCGTATCAGCAGAAAAAAAAGAGCCGCTTCCATCAAATCCGTTTAAAATTGCATCGCCTTTCCGCTGTGCATCATGCCATTTTAACTGAGTCGCTCTACACACATCGGATGCTGGCCAATCTTTTGCGGAATATTCCCCGTTGGGCCGGTTCTTTTCTTGCTGGCGGGCTTAAAGGAAAATTCTGCAACGTCCCGGCCGTCATTTGCGGCGCCGGCCCTTCTCTTCAATCCAGCTTGCCGCTTTTAAAAGAGGTTGAAGACCGCGCTCTCATCATTGCAGGAGGATCGACGATTGCCGCCTTGAGCAATCAGGGAATTCAGCCTCATTTGGGAATTGCCATCGACCCCAATGGAGAGGAGTTCGACCGACTAAAGATCGCCTCCTCTTACGAAATGCCATTGATCTACGGAACACGCCTCCAACCCGATGTTTTTAATACAGCCAACTCCGAAAGGGGATACCTGATCTCCGATACCGGAGGCCCTTGCGAACGGTATTTTGAAAAGCAGATGGGAATCGAAGGGGATCCTGTCGGGCCCGAGCTTGGCCCCGAAGCGCTTTCCGTGACCACGCTTGCTATTGCGCTAGCCGTCGAAATGGGCTGCAGTCCCATTCTGCTCAATGGCATCGATCTCGCCTATTCCGAACAAAAACGGTATGCGGAAGGGATCTTGCCTTCTTCGAAGATCGATCTCGAAGAAAAGCGGCTCGAAAAAAAATCGCCCGAACGGCTGCTCAAACGGAAAGATATTCACGGCCATTATGTCGACACGCTTGTGAAATGGGTGATGGAGTCGGATTGCATTGCCGCTTATGCAAAGGCCCATCCCACAACCCGGTTTATCAACGTCTCCTCAAAAGGGCTCGGCTTCCCGGGAATCCCGAATCTCCCTTTCTCTGAAATAGCACCCGAGTTCACCCCTTCCTTCGACCTTCGCGCCCTCGTCCATGCAGAAATCCAAAAGCTGAAAATCCCCCTTTCCAAAGAAAAGGTCGCCCGCGAGATGAAAGAAGTGGGAGAAAGCCTGCTGCGCCTTGGGAGCATCGCCCAGGCAATGATCGAAGAGCTCGAAAAAGTCAAAGACCGTTTTCCCTTCGGACAAATCGCCTTCCCCACAGGAAAAATGACCATCCTCGAAATCGATTTTCAAGAGGAAAAGGCGTTCGAATGCCTTTTTCCCACCGTCGGCCCCGCTCTTGACACACTTCTAGCACGCGCTTTCTATTCCTCTCCCCGCAGCTCCGAAGAAGAAAAGCGGCGCGTGGCCATCGACTGTAAAATTGCAAAATGGCGGCAGTGGAAAGAGATGATCGACCACGAAATCGCCCTCTTTCAAACGATATGATTGAGATCGAAAAGAAAGTTCGGCTCACTGAAAAGCACCTGCTCGAAATTTCTAAAAAGGGGAAACTTCTCGGAGAAAAAACTTTCACGGATATTTATTACGACACCCCTGAGTATAAACTGACGACACAGAATATCTGGCTTCGAGAGCGAGATGCCCAGTTTGAACTGAAGGGCGCTGTCAAAGTCAACCGCCGCGTCGATTCTTACGAAGAGATTGTCGACGACCGAGAAATTCTGGATCGTCTCCAGATCGATTGTAATAAGACATTGCATGTGTGCCTAAAACAATCCCACATCATTCATTTTTGCACATTTCGCACATTCCGCCGCCAATTTCTTTTCGATGGAATCCACGTCGATCTCGATCGTGCAGACTTCGGCGATATACCTGACTCGGTCATAAACTTGGATTTTCTGCTCCCGCCTTTTTCCGTCTGACTGCGCGTTCGCTCTCGCCAGCTGGCAGGAAGATGGCTTCGAGCTCCGCGCTTTGTCACACGAAAAAATTCGGGGCATAAAATCCAAGTTAATGACCGAGTCAGGTATACACTGTCGCCGAGCTTGAAGTCATGGTCGAAAAAGAAACCGAAGCTGCACTTGCTCAATCGTCGGGAAATAAATCCCAACCAAGTTGTTCCTGCAAAAATCACCATCTACCTTTATAACAAAAGCCCGCGCCCCTATGAAGCGCTCGTCAAAGCAGGCGTGATCACGCCGATTCAACCCAATTGAATTCAAATTGTTTTGTTCAACACAATTTCTTTTTTACTTCTAAAAAAACAACCTGATATTTAAAGTTCCCATTTTCTCAAAAGGAGTACACACAATGACAGCAATTTCATCGAAATATCTTTTTACAAATTCTGCTAATTCTTCATCGTATGAGGTAACATTTCCGGGAAACATCCATCTAAATCGAGAGGCTTTGGGTCTTTTGAGAAGATCTTCGGATGAATTCAAAAATAGCGATGAGAGAAATGGCCTTACCAGTTTTTGTGTCTGCGGATTGAAAGCTCCCGAATATTGCCGTCTCACTTACTTTTTTCTCTATGCAATTCATCGCAGACCTGAGGGGGATTTAGAATATGGGTCTCACGCCTTTTTGCATCATTACGGCAAATCTTCCACCAATTCCGATCGCTTCCAAGCCATCGACTTAACTCTTTCTCTCGTTGCGCAATATGAACAATCTTTAATTCTTCAGGAAGCCCAACGTCTCTATGCCCAAGCATATGAAGGAAGTTGGGAACAATGGTGGAATGATAATAAAGACAAAATCGCTACCGTTGCAGCTGTGGGTGGAGCAGCAATAACTATAGGCGGCGCTCTTTTCAGTTTAATCAGAGGCGGTGCTTCTCCTGCAGAGCGGGTTACTATTCCTGCTGACAGGATTGTCGGTTTTTTACCTGGCCATGTTGTTGTTGGAGGCGGACACTTCGATGGACCTCTGCAACAATTAGCGATGTTCGGACAAATGCAAAATCGGTTTCCCCAACCCAATCAGCCCGTTGAAATCAATCCGCACAAGTTTCAGCCCGGGCACGTCTTAGTGGGCGGAGGGCATATGGACAGCATTCAGCAACAGTTCGCATCGCAAATTAAACAATTCACGAATTATGCTAGAGAAACAAACTCTTCTTCACAATATCAAGTTGTCCTTTGTAAGAAAAAGCACAAAGAAAGCAATGATAACAACAATAATAATAACGCGGTTTCGAGCCAAGGAAGAGGAAATGTTACAGGAGGAGTCAACGTCGATCGCGACAGCAATGGCAACGTCTATGGTCAGGCTGGTGTTACAGCAGAAGTGAAAATAAATGAAAACGTAAATGTCGGAGTAAATGGAAATGGTTGGATTAATCAAAATGGTGACTACGGTGGCGGCGCGGGAGTCGGAATTACCATTTCCTTTTGAAAGGTTATAACATGAAATTTTATGGACTTTCTGTTTTTCTTGTTTTTAATGTGTTCATCACTTCATTAAATGCTATTTATTTTCACTACATTCCGGTGCAAATATCATCGTATAATAATCTGCCCTATGTAGCAGTTAACATTGAAAATGAAGAATACTTTTTATTGGTAGATCTTGGATCTAAGTTGACTTTGTCTTTGGCGAAAAACATTCTTGAAAAGAACGCCGGTCGAATTCCCTATGGTACAGCAAAATGGATAGATAACTTTGGCAACAGTTATGAAATGCCTGCTCATATTCTTTCTGAGGTCAAAATTGCAAACATTGTTATAAACAACATCGTTGCTAATGAAGAGTATAATGCTGGACAAACACCAAGAGATGGGGTGATAGGACGCTCATTGTTGTCTCGATTTAATCTGCTCTTGGATTTTTCTAATTCAAGTATCCTTACAACGGATGATTTCTGTTGCTTGGGAGTTCTTGGATATGATCTTGATAAATTTATAAAAGTACCATTTTCAGGGGCACGCAACGAGATCATTTTTTCGATAAAAATTGATAATGTGGATAAAAGGTTCTTACTCAGTACAGGATGCTCTATATCTTTCATTAATGCCTCATTTTTTAAAGATCAAAAATTCGAGCTAGAACAATTCGGCCTCCCCATCTATTCAACATCAAAATTTTCTATTGGAGACTATGATTTTGGATTGACAGACCTGCATGTTATGGATTTTTTTACGATGGACATTATCGATGCGGTTTTAGGAATGGACTTTTTAAAGAAACATGTCGTTTACGTCGATTTTGAAAATAAGTACCTCTACATTCAGCCTAATGTCAATGATTCACCGATCTGCCGGAATGAATGAGAACGCTTAGCTTCACGAACACATGTGTCAATGAGGAATATGAAATTTTATAGACTTTTTGTTTTTTTGATTTTTAATGTAGTCATAACTTCATTAAATGCTTATTTTCACCCTATTCCAATCCAAATACCTCTGGATGATAACCGTCCATACGCAAAAGTTGAAATTGAAAATGACGATTACTTTTTATTGGTTGATCTTGGCACTATATTGCCTTTGTCTTTGCAAAAAAGCATTCTTGAACGATTGAATGTTCATATTCCTTATGGGACGGCGCAATATATGGATATTTTTGGGAATCGTTATGAAATGCCAACTTATATCCTTCCCCAAGTAAAAATTGAAAATGTTGTTTTCCACAGTACCGTCGTAAATGAAGAAACATATACTGGAAGAGATGGGAAAATCGGACGTTCTCTATTATCTCATTTTAATCTTCTTTTAAATTTTTCAAATCCGGTTATTCTTGCCACGGATAATTTTTTTATGTTAAAACTTCTCGGATATGATCTTGATGAATTTATAAAAGTTCCATTTTCGGGTGTATGCAGTGAGATCGTTTTTTCCATAAAAATGGATAGTATTGAGAAGAGATTCATGCTCGATACAGGAAGCTGTTTTTCTCTGATCGACGCCTCATTTTTTAAAGATGAAACCTTTGGGCGAGAACAATTCGGCATCCCCATCTATTCCACTTCGAAATTTATCATTGGAGGTCACGACTTCGGATTAACGGATCTGTATCTTATGGATGTTGTAGCAAAAGATCACTTTGATGGCATCCTTGGAATGGACTTTTTAAAGCGACACATTGTGTATGTCGATTTTAAAGAAAAACACCTCTACATTGAACCGTAAATTCAACTAGATTAATTGATCAGAAAAGCCTCGTCAATCGCTAGTCAATGCGGGCGTGAGGAAGCCCTCCTGGTGAGAAAACTATTCGTCGGATTCGACCACATTGAGAAGGTGCTCTTCCTGCTCCATGCGCAGCTGCATGTATAGCAATGGATTTCGGCAAGCGAGGATTTGTAAAGCGGCAAGGAGTGCATTTTGAGGTTCCATCACTGTCATCACAGGTGTTGCAGAAGGGGCTCTCACGTCCCATCCAGCAGGGGTTGTAATAACAGGGATCGTTGGACTTGCTGAAAGAGTTGGCCCAGCGCCATTACTTGTTCCATTATAAGAAATCAAAACAGAGTCTGGAACTTGTTTCAGTTTTTCCTGAAGAACGCTGTTGCTTCCGATTGGGTTTTTATGTACAGATGAGGTGACAATCGTCGACTTTAGGTGAGTATTTTCAAATCGCCCCAATTGTTTAACAAAGGGATCTAAATCGTCCTTATCGGATTCCCGCCATAAAATGAGTTGCTGATCGGGAAGTTTGAAATGGTCCGTTAAAAAACAGACGCGTTGATAAAGCAGGGTCACGGCATCGACGCTTTGACCATCTCTGTAGGCCTGTTTATCAATGTATTGTTGATTTTGAATCACGCGCCACGAATCGTTATCGATCACATCCGCGAGGAGCAATTCCCCTTTATAGTTAAAGCCAAACTCCACTTTAAAATCAACCAGTCGCGCACTTTCCATTTGCCATGCCTTCTCGAGGATGAGAAAGGTTTGTTTGGCAATTTTTGCGATCTGCTCAAAATACTGTGGCTGGTCTTTCAGGGGATAATCGGAAAGAACCAAAAAGGGTTTCTGGCTTGTGATGGGAACATCCGGCAAATACAACTCTGCGCCTGAATCTGTAAACTGGATAAAGGGATCATCTTTTGGAATTGCTGTTCCGAGCCAGTTATTATCGCTAGTCTTCAGGAAGAACTCGACAACAAGCTTTGGGAACACAGCTCCTTTTTCTAATTCGGGATGGCGTTTCAGATACGATCCATGCGCTTCTCTTCTAACCACAACTTCATACTGGATCATTTCGCATAAATCCCCTAGAAAACTACGCTCATCGAGTTGTTTTCGAAAAGCAACGGGGACTCCACATTCAGAAAGAAGCCTAAAAACATGACATGTCGTTTGATTTGCTAATGCTGCTTTACCTGTGAAATTTTCCCGTTTGGTGTTAAAAGCTGTGATCACGTCTTTCGATTCAAAAATGGCTAAATGGGGATCATCGGGATAATTTCGGACAATTTTAGTCTTCCCTTCTGCGATAATTTGCGAAAAGCAAGGCACTGATAGGACAATTGCTGCAAAAAACAAAAAAAACTTAGATCTTAGAATGGTCATTTTCACCTGCCGTCTCCATGGTAAACGATTTGATGTTCCCGTTGTTGATCTGTTAAAAAACCAGCTGTTGAAAATGATGCACAGCTCATCCGGATGCAAGGATGTTGCTTAGGATCTTCTTGCTGGGGATCATGGGTAGTTTGATCTGCGTAATTAGCTTGTTGGGGATCTTGTAGACTTTGATCATTCTGGGTAATCTGTTGGTAATAAGGCTGCTGGCTGCCTACCCGACCAAAACTCATCGTATCCTCCCCATCCATTAAAGGAATTTTGAGATGATAATGGGATTTCAAAAAATTGAGCAAGAAAAATTTCTAATACTATAGAAACGTTAGAAATAGGTGAAAAGGCCGTGGCAAAACACGGCCTTAAGAGGATGCTGACTATTTTCCTGAGCTTTTGCTCATTTTTGAGAATTATGCTGTCACATAAGCAGTAGGTCTGGCCTGTCTAAAATCCAGCCAACCTCCTTGATCCCGATCCAGGGAGTCAGGAGCATCAGGATTATAGATTTTCAAGATCCACCAGTATCCTTCCGTGTAATACGAGTTTGCAAATACACGTCCTGCGATGGGAATGGCTTCAATGAATCCTCTTAAAAATTCACAAGCCCCTTTTGCACCATGGAAAAGGTGCCCTTTATTACATGTTACCAAGGCAGCAAACAAGTGACCAATAGTATGGATCACAGATAATGCCATTCGTGTTACGCCAGCAGCAATTCCTATTACAGGAATCCTTGCGAGTTCATTCAAGGGGTGTTGACCGGTATATCGAATTGTAACATTATTATCCGGCTCTGGAATCGTTTTATCGCTATAAAAAAGTGGACCTGTCCAACTCTTAGTCGTGGACTCAACAACAACTCCACGGAGTAAATCAGAAACTGATGTCATAATGCCTCCAAGCATTAAATGATTTAAATCGAAATAACTTCGAAATAGTTTAACTGCTATTGTAATTAAAATCAATGTAATATCTTTTTAATGTAGGCGTTTTTTTGAAATGTCACCTTTCCGTTAAATAGAAATGTCACCTTTGGTAACCAGAAGTAATTGGTACTTAGGAGGTGGCAAAAATGGAAGGACGCATTTCTATGAGCAGTAAAGAATTAAGTCGTTTAGAAG
>CAJCIW010000148.1 GCA_903970455.1 Verrucomicrobiota bacterium
TGGTACAATTATTTGAGGAAGAACCCGTTACCGCATGGAAAATTTAAAAATGTTTCGACGTGCGACAATCCTCTCTTCGCTGCTTCTCGGCGTCCTGACCGTTGTTTGGGGATATTCCGTTGTCCATGTCAGTAAAGAGGACGTTGCCCACATGAAGCGAAAGATCACCGAAAAAAAACTGGCGACGTCGACTAGTGTTTTTTCCACATCGCAGCAGCAACGGAAAGGGGTTGTCAAAGAAATCTGGTTCTCTCAAGAAGACAACACCCGCTTGCAATACCGGATTTTCAGCGAATCTTCCCTTCTCACGATCAAACCTGTCGACAATGGCTTCGATCTCATTGAAAAACTGGAAAAAATCAAGTGCTGGATGCAAGATAAGCTCTATGAGCCTGCCGCAGGAGCCGGCCCCATGCAGCAGATCCGGTTTCTCGCTGCTGAAGAAGGGTTGTACCGTTATGCATCCCAAGAATTCATCGCGCAAACTGTCGCTCTTTCGTTGTACAGGCTTGGTGGCCATGAATTGCCTCATGAGATGGTGACGAAGCCATTCCTCAAGGGAATTGCTGAAGACGTCTCCTTTGCCGTCTCCGGCAAAAATCCGCAGTTCAAAGCGAAACATTTTAAAGCGGAATTAAATACGCTTGAGGATAAGAAGAAATGAGATTAGGTATTATTTTTATCATGCTCGCCGCGCCACTTGCAGCGGATGAGCCCGCCCTTCCTGAGAGCGGAACGCTCTCCTCTTCCGATGCGAGCTATGATGGCAATTCTCTTTTGCTGACCGGCCACGTCATCCTCGACCATGGGCTTGGCAAGATGACAGCGGAAGAAGCTTCTCTGCAACGGCAAGAGGCCGGAAAAGATTTTCCCTTCTCTTTGATTCATTTGCGCAAAGATGTGCTTTTAGCATTAAAAAGCAGCGCGCAAATTTCTTGCGGCAGCGCTGAACTCGACTTTACGACGCTGAAAGGGATTCTCCATCCGCCCGAGAATGGTCCGGTCATCTACACGGATCAAATCAAAAAAAAGCGGGGGGGAGAAATAAGCTCGCTGAAATTGTCCGGCCGGCTCATTCAGCTCAATTTCTTAAAACGGCCCATCGATGGGAAAAAGACGGAATACGAGATCGAAAATATCGTTGCAAAGGAAGATGTCATCATCGATTACGCGACTGATTTCCAGCTTTATGCGCACCAAGCCCTCTACCGGAAGGAACTTTCCCAAGATTACAAAACTTCAAAGAAGGAATTTCAGGGGATAGTCACCGCTTATCCGAAAGACGAAAATTCCCCATGCCGCCTCACCCATCAAGGGGATGAAGTCTTTGCCGACATGATCGATTTCGATCTCATCAATTCCCGCCTCTCCCTGCTGCGCCCTAAAGGCACCCTCGCTACACATATTCTCCCTCAATTGCAAACAGGAGGAATCCGTTTTCAAGGGGAGCATTTGTATTGGGACCAGATCAAGAACACGTTGATCTTAAAAGGGGATGTCGCCATCGATGATGTTTCTTTGGGAAGAATGAGCGCAGAAGAGGAATTACAAATCACTCAAACTCTCGTCAAAGGGAAGGCGATCCTTAAGGGGATCCACACGCAAGGCCCTTCCACTCTTGTTTACAAAGACGAGCACAACAATTCCCATCGCCTGATCTCGAGCGGCCCTATCGATTTCAACCGCGACAAACTGCGTTCGACGATCGACAGCCTTGAAAAAGATGGCTTTATTGCTCAAGACAAGCAACTTTATTACGAAGAAGAAGAGTTTGCCGTCTACGCCGACGCCGCCTCGCTCGAATACTCCATTGCCAGCGACACCCTGCAGCCTTCTTCTATCACTTTGACCGGAAACGTCCGGTTGTTTTCCCACAACCCGCAAGGACCCAAGCGCTGCGGCCTTGCCGACCGGTTGACCTATTCACTGTCCACCAAGACCCTAATCCTTTCGGCTAACTCCGGCAAAAAAGTCCTCTTTTGGGACGAGTCGCAAGGGATGCGCCTGACCGCTCCCGAAGTGCATATCACCTACGACCAGGAAACAAAACAACAACAAGTCAAAGGCATCGGCGCCGTTCAGTTTGCCTTCACGCCGGATGAAGAAAATAAAATTCAACAACTCTTCCCCTTACTTAAAAGATTGCCATGAGCCAAAAAACTTATTCTCCACTAATGCCTGCCGCAGCCCCCGCCGTAAAGTTTGCACCGCGTCCCTCTCTCAAAACGCCCGCCGCATCCTCTGCGCCGCTGCTCAAAGCGGATCATCTCGTCAAAGTTTACGGCGGGAAATCTGTCGTCAATGGGCTGAGCTTGCAAGTGGGCAACGGAGAAGTCGTGGGCCTCCTTGGGCCCAATGGCGCCGGCAAAACAACGGCTTTTTATATGACTATCGGGCTGATCAAGCCCGATTCAGGGAAAATCTACTTTAACGGCCAAGAAGTCACTCATCTTCCCATTCATGAGCGAGCAAAAATGGGGATGGGCTATCTCGCGCAAGAACCCTCTGTATTCCGCCAACTGACGGTGGAAGACAACCTCATTTGCATCCTTGAGACCCTCGATTTATCTTCTGAAGAGAAGAAAAGCCGCCTGAAAACACTTCTCGGGGAGCTGCATTTGACAGGCCTGGCAAAAAAGAAGGCGAGCAGCCTCTCCGGTGGAGAGCGCCGCCGCCTGGAAATCACCCGCGCCCTGATCATCCAACCCTCGCTGCTCCTGCTCGATGAGCCCTTTGCCAACATCGATCCTCTCGCCGTCAACGACGTCAAGACCATGATCCGCCATCTCAAAAGCAAAGGGATTAGCGTCTTGATTACAGATCACAACGCCCGTGAGATCTTCTCTATCGTCGACCGGAGCTACCTCATCCGCGACGGCAAGGTCCTTCTCTCTGGTACCGTCCATGAGCTCCTGGAAAGCCCCGAGGCCCGCTCCTCCTACTTCGGCGAAGACTTTAGGTTGTGAGATACAGGGGTCCAACAGGCTGTTGGATTCTCAGAAGTTCCTGCTGCCATGATTTTTTCACCACTCCTCCCGTAACATACACCTGGAGATATTCATCCCTTCGCAAAAAAATCACAGACAAAAAAAACTTTTATGCTAGGAGTAAAAGGTAATACCGTATTAACGTAGGTGCGTTTACATGAAGACAAAAACAAAAAAGAGAAAGCGGATGGCGGCACAAACAAGATACTCTTCAAGGCTCACATCAAAATTCCAAGCGACCATTCCTTTAGTGATTCGAAAGCATTTGCACCTAAAAAAAAGGGATGAAATCGTCTACGAATTGCTCAGTGACGGGACCGTAGTGATAAGAAAGACAACCCCTCTTGACCTGGAATATCTAAAATCTATCGAATCAACGCTGACTGAATGGAACTCAGAAGATGATGAACGAGCCTATAAAAACTTACAAAACCTATGAAATCGTTGTAGTCCCTTTCCCATTTACTGATCGAGAAAAGTCAAAAAATAGACCTGCTCTTATTCTTTCGTCTGAACTTTTTAATGAAAAAAATGGGAAAAGCATAATGGCGATGATCACTTCAAACACGGGAAAGGAATTATGGCCAAATGATATGGCAATAAAAGATTTAGAACCAACTGGTCTTATAGAATCCTCCCTTATCCGTTTTAAAATATTCACAATTGATCACTTGCTTATCAAGACCCGTATTGGATTTCTTCATCACGAGGATAAAAAAGCTGTTCAAGTAAAGCTAAAAGAAATTCTAAACATTTAAAAATTCCCACTTTGACGCTGCTGGCCAAAATAACTGCTGGCATTGCAGTGACGTCGGGCAGATCATGAAAAAAAACAAATCCCTTCAGTGTAAATTGACAGTAGTCGTAGTGCTCTGATTTTCGGAATCGATCCAATAGACATCATCCTCGAAAATGAATGAGCCATAAGGGGAAAAGATCGGATCGCAGTATCGCCACTGTTTTTTTCGATCGATGAGTTGGCAGATCTTGAAGTGGTAGCTAGGAGAACGAAGACGTATTAAGGGAGGCATTTTTATTACTGGCAATAGGTCGGGAAGGGTGACAAGATTAGCGGCAATATTTCTGTATAAAAGAGCTTGCGCAGATGGATAGGCTAAAGGGTTTAATTCTTTATAATAAATTTTAAAAGGAGTGCCTTGATAAGTTCCTCCAGGATAGTAAGTTCCCCACTGTTCAATATTGCTATCTATGTACAAAGGCCCGGGAGTAAAAACAGAGCCGTTAATGCTATTGTCAATCGTATTTTGAGAGCGCCTTGCGGTATAGACCTTAACAGGAATCCCCGCGCCCGCCATAATCAGGCCTCCAGGTTCGA
>CAJCIW010000149.1 GCA_903970455.1 Verrucomicrobiota bacterium
AGTACAGGGCGAAGTTCAACCTTACTTAGTTGAGTCGCGATCGAGCTGGGGCTTTCCTTTTTCATAGCTCACCTTTTTCATAAAAATGCCGTCGCTGGAATAAAGCGAGGCGGTTCCTTTGCCGGCCTCGATAGTGGAAACGATTTTTTTGTCCCCCTTTTTATAATACGAGCCTTTGATCAAAAGATCATTTTCATACTCCTCGATGAGCATGAGGTCTCCGTTTTTATACCAGGCAAAGGCAGTTCCCTGTTTTTTATTGCCGTTGAATTCCCGCTGGCTTTCCATTTGCCCATTAGGATACCAGGTTTTCACGGCTCCCTGGATCTGATCTTCATTCCAATGCACGCAAAGTTTAGGCAACGGCTGCTCTTTTATTTCACAAGGATAATATTCCCATTCTTCTCCCTGCTTTTTCCCATCTTTGATCCGATAGGAGCACTTGGGAGTGGAATTAGGAAAAAATAGTTCGACTTCCCCTTCGGGGATTCCTTTGAAGTAATCGGTCAAAGAATAAAGCACGCCTTCCTGGAACTCGGCCTTCTTCCCCTTGCCTTCATTGATTTCTGCAGTCCGTTGCCCTTGAGGATCGTAATAGACGGCATGGATGAGGCGCCCTTTATCGAAAGTTTCTTCCGATAAAAGCTCTCCCGGCCTCCAGTAAGTCAACGTTTGACCGTGTTTCTCCCCATTTGCATAAGGAGTGTTTTCCAAGAGATTTCCCTCTTTGTCAAAAGCCTGGACGATGCCATGAGCTTCTCCTTGATGATAAGGAATCATCTTTTTGAGCTTGCCCTGTGGATAAAAGTATTTGGCAAAACCTTGGAGAAGGCCTTTTTCATAATTGAACTCGGCGTCGAGCTCCCCTTCTTCATTCCATACTTTACATGTGCCTTCAAAGATCCAGGTAGCTTGAGCTAAATCGTGCAAATCGGGGACGCCTTCGATGAGCTGGACTTCAATCTTTATCCTCCCATTGGGGAACCATTCTTGATAAAGGCCGTGCGCCCTACCGTCCGTTACTTCCAAGTATTGCCAAAGATGGCTATTCTCATGATAGCTCGTAATCTTGGACGAACTTTGTCCCATTGGATTGCGTCCAAAAACACGGAGAACCTTTTGGTACGGCTGAGGCGTTGAAAAGTCGACCGACCTGTAATCGGAGAGGCGGTCTTTGTTACTGATTGTTTCTGTAAACCCATTCCGGTCGATGATTTGCATGCTGACAAGTGTGTCACCATGATCGGAACCCTTCCGCGCGCAACTGGAAAGTGAAATTAAAGTGATTAGGATAACGAGTATTCTCATCTAAGGGGCTCCACATTTTCTCTTTTAATGAGCTGCATTGTCACTGCGAAGACTTTTTCGTGCGAGGGCAGTTCTTTTTTAATCAGCGTAAAATCTTTCACAATGAGTTGGGGCCGCCCTTCTTTAGGGCCATAAGGCCAAATGGTCGTTCCTTCAATCAGGCACAGCAGCTTTTTGAGGTCTTCTTCGTTCAGTTCAACAGGAGTTTGCTGCTTCTCTTCGGTCTCTCGAAAAAGTTCGTTGACGCGGATCTGTTCTTCAGAAAAGCGGAGCCTATTCCCTCCTTCTTTAAGCCATTGCAGCCGTTTGGCTATTTGGTCATCCTCAGAATTTTCGCTTTGAATCGCTTCCAACTTTTTGATCTCGGGAAGCAAAAAAGTCAATGTCTCCACATGCTTATCGAGATAGTGGGGATCGGGATTTTTCAAAGAAGCCAAGAGAAAATTTTCTTTTCTTTGCGTTTCTTGTAAAATGACCATTCTGCTGTGAATGCGATTCGTTTCGTTCTCAAGCTGTTCTAACTTTTGCATCCCGAAGATAAAGTGAAAGAAAAAGAGGAAAAAGGGGATCGGAGCAGCGATAAGTAGAAGTCCAATGAAGAAAGGGGAGAGTTTGATCGGAAATCTCATGAGCCCACCGCCTTGTTGAGTTCAAACGATGTGTAATAAGTTTGATTCTCCGTTTGCCACTTGATTTCTTTCTTCCCATTGACGATTTGATCCCCTTTGAGAAGGGATTCATGAAAATCCCTGGCATTTCTGGGAACGGTAGATTTGAATTCGAGTTCGACTTGCGCCGCGTACGGGGCGGCGGCCTCGCCGATTTTGGGATATTTCAACAAACTGTAGTGGACTGATTTGATTTCCGTCCCTTCTTTTTGCCCTCCGTCTTCCGTAGCAAAGCCGGGATGTGTGCTGAGCCAAGCTAAGAAATCGCTCACTTTGGGAACTGTGGGCAAAAAGGCAAACGAGCTTTTTTGCCCCCGCATCGAATTTTCCCATTCATTGAGCTTTTTTTCGATTTGATCGATGGAGGCAAGAGAATCTTTGTCAAGGGAAGCCGGGAAATAAGTTCCCAATTTCTTCACAAGGGAGCCTTGCTTCATATGCAAACCGATTGCGCCTCCAATTGACATGAATAAAGTCGCAAGGGTGCAAAATCCTAGAAAATGAACGATTTTTTTCTTCCGCTGCTCGTAGGTGTGTTTAGGTGTAAATGTTTTTTGCAAGAACTGAACGCTCCAGGGATCTCCGGCAGCTCTGTCTAAGGCAAGGCCGATGGGAACAGCGTATTGGCTGAAAGACGGAGTAGGAAGTACCAAAGACTGCCCGGGGAATATTGTCTTAAGAATTTCCTTAACCTTATCGTGTTTCCCTGTGAGTAACCACGGAGTATGATCTTCAACCGCTCCTTTTTGCTTCAGATAAATAGAAAACTTTTCTAGCTCTGCGGCAACTTCCTGTTTCTCGGCAACGTGGATTGTTTGCGAAAGCACCAACTCCCTATTTTCAACGAGCACACTCGAAATTTTCTGATCCTGGACATCGAAACAAAGAATTCTCCGTTCTTGTGGAAATTGCCAGTTGGCAAACCGCATTAAAGCTATGGCGCTGGAAGAAACGGCGTCCGGTTTAATGTCCATCTCCTGCAACGCATCGATATGGGAAGAAAGATGGGATTCTGCGGTAGCTACTAAGGTGACTGCCGTCATCTGATTGTTAATTTTTTTTAACAACGGGCAGACAATTGGATTTTCACTAGCAAAAGGAATGAGGGATTCAAGCTGGAAAGGCAATGCCGCGAGGATTTTTCTCTTTTCTTTTAACGGAAGGTGAAGTTTCCGGATGAAGATATCGGAACCGCTAAGTCCTGAAACCACCTGAACTTCTTTTCCGGCTTGAAAGGGGGGAAGTGTGTAAAAAAGTTTTACATTATCCTGCCCATAAGGAAATGATTCTAATAAATCGACCGCAATTGTTTTTTTTTCTTTTTTAAGAACAGCGATCCGAAAAATTTCTTTTTCAAGAGAAAGGCCAATGGTATACATAAACCTAATGGGAAAAAGCTCAAATCTTACCGCGTAAAGCAATTCTGGGAAAGCCACAATTTATCAACGAAAATTTTTACTCCACCTCCCATAACTTTCCAATTGCATCTACACCGCCCAAACGGTAAAATCTTACAACAAACTAGGATCATATGCTGTATTTAGCCAAAGGCATCCATTGGGCTTTCATGTTCTATACAATATTTTTGATGGCGCGGATCATCGGTTCGTGGTTTCCTGCTTTTGCAAATCATAAGATCATGCATTTTGTGGGTTTCTATACAGATCCCTACCTCAATTTATTTCGTCGCTTCATTCCTCCAATCGGGGGCATGCTAGACCTTAGCCCTCTCCTTGGGTTTTTTGCCTTGCAGCTCTTGGAACGTTTAATTTTTTTCATTCTATTTTAATGCTTAAACGCCCATTCCACCTCCGTTCTTTACAACTGCCGTCGAATATTTTCTGTGCCCCGCTTGCGGGATGCTCCGATGTTCCCTTTCGTCGAATGACCGTTAAATACCGGCCCGGTCTCGTCTATTGCGAAATGGTCAAAATGGAGCCGTTGGTCCGTAACGATCCCAACACCTATCGCCTTCTCGACTATGATCGTTCCATGCATCCGATCGGCGGACAAATTTGCGGAAGCAAGCCCGAACTTGCCGGCTGTTGCGCCAAAATCATTGAGGACCTTGGATTCGATGTGGTCGATTTGAATTGTGGATGTCCAGTCGATAAAGTGACAAAAGATGGAAGCGGTTCGGGAATGCTCAAAAATCTCGACATCATCGGCGAAGTTTTAGCGAATATGGTCGCTGCCGTAAAAATCCCGGTGACCATTAAGATTAGGGCCGGCTGGGATTCCAGCCAAATCGTCGCTCCCCAAATCGTGCGCATTGCCGAAGAAGCCGGTGCTGCCGCCATCTGCATCCATGGGCGCACACGGGCTCAGGGTTACAAAGGCCCGGCGAACTGGGACTTCATCCGCGATTGTAAAATGGCCGCAACGACCATCCCCGTGATCGGCAATGGCGATGTGTTCGATGCTGAAAGCGCGCAGAAGCTGTTTGAGTACACAAATTGCGACGCGATCCTGCTCGCTCGAGGCACAATGGGCAAGCCCTGGCTCATCGAAGATATCTACCGTCATCTTTCAGGGGATGCGCCGCTCCCGCGCACAGGCCTTGAATACCGCGACATCTTTTTGGAACATGTGGATCATATTCTCTCTTATAAAAATGAAAAAGGCGCCCTTCTCGATTTACGCCGAGTTGGCTGCTGGTTTTTACGCGGTGCCCAAAACATGCGACATCTTCGAGAAGCACTCAATCGTTCGAAATGTCTCATAGAAATCAGAGAAATGATCTGCAATTACCCTTGGCATGAAGCCGATTTTTCTCAAGAGCAAAAGCCTGAAGAAGAAGCCTGCGAAAGCACATGCTAGAATTGTCTGCCATTATCAAAGGAAACGTCCAAGGCGTAGGATTCCGCGCCACCGCCAAGTTATTCGCCGACCACTTAAAATTGACCGGCTTCGCGCGCAATCTTTCCGACGGCAGCGTCGAACTCTGCGCTCAAGGCGATAGACCCCAACTTGAAAAACTTCTCGCCGAATTAAAGCGGGAATTTTCTTCCCATATTAAGGAAATCGCATCCGATTTTCATCAAGTTGCCAAGCCCTATTCCGACTTCAAAATAGCTCGTTAACACAGGTTTTTTGAAAAAAATGAGCTCGACTTCCAGCTTGCCTAAAAACCTATGCTTATTACGAGAAATGAATCGTCAAAGGCGGATGGATTAAGTCGGTTTCTGAAAGAATTTTCATAGAGTCGGCGTATTTCTGAGAACGAATATTTTCTAGGAAAGTGTTGAAAAAATTCGGTGCGGCTTCTTTAAAAAAGGCAAGCGGATTGCCTTGATCTAAAATAACTTTATTTTGCACCAACAGATAAAGTCTTTTTTGTATCATCTCATCCAAAGGTTTGTCTTGAGCGAGCAGGAAGTCGGTTGCTATTGAAGCCAAATAGAGTTGTCTCATGAGATAAAAACGACTGAATTCAAGTTTGTTTGGTTCGCCGAAATAATGACGAAGGAGAAAAGCATTTTGTTCAGAATTGAAACAAAACTCAATCGAAACTCTGGCTAAATCGTAGAAAGGGTCGCTCATCCCTGCGTCATCCCAATCGATCATCTGAACTCTGCCTTCTGAAGAATACAGAAGATTGCCGGGATGTATGTCATTATGACAAGGGACTTTGGGGAAATTGCGTTGTGCAATAGCAAAGGTAATAGA
>CAJCIW010000150.1 GCA_903970455.1 Verrucomicrobiota bacterium
CCATCTGTCGAGAGAATATGCCCGGCCGTTAACGTTAAACGGGAGCATTCTTGTCCCCCTGATAGACGGTGACAATCCCGCCGCAAACAGGATTCGCTTTGACGTTAAAATAACCTGCTGCACGCATTAGCCCGCATAACCTTTCCCCCTGAGGGAAGGTCTCGATTGTTTGATTGAGATAGCGGTACGCATCGAAGTTTTTGGAGATCATGCCGCCAATCCGGGGTAGGAAATGGCGCAGGTAAAAGAGATGCAGCGATTTCAACCACTTCTTTTCCGGGACAGTCCCTTCAAGGATCAAAACTCTTCCACCTGGTTTTAAAGTGCGGCGGACCTCCTGGAAGGCTGCCATGATATCCGTCACATTGCGAATGCCAAAAGAAATGGTCACGCATTCAAATGAGTGGGGGGGGAAAGGAATCTCGAGGAGGCTGGCAACTTGAAAACTGACTTTTTTCCCGTACGATTTTTTTTCCATCTTCTTCTCGGCGATATCGATCATGGTCGACGCAAGGTCGATGCCGATGACAGAGGAAATGTTCTGTTTTTTTTCCATCATGGCGATGATTTGATCCCCGGTTCCTGTCGCGCAGTCGAGGACCTTCATATCTTTGCCTTTAGGCATAAAGGTGCACAGCCTCTTCCGCCACAGCTGGTCCATTCCAAATGTCATGACTCGGTTCGCACAATCATAAGTCGGAGAGATGCAATCGAACATCTTCCAGACTTCATGGCGCGAGGGAATTTCGATCTTTTTTTTCATTTTAGGTATGTGAAAGAATGAAAAAAACAAACATAGCGATTAGGCAGAGAAGTTGTAAAGGGGATTGTTGGGGCTTGATAAATAAGGGGATAATATTGATATGTAAAAAAAAGAGCGTGGGTAAGAATGATTAAGAAATCGATTGCAATTGTTCTACTCTGCATCATTGCAGGATGCAGTTCTATCGATAAAATGAACGACAACATGCAGCAAAGCAATGCGCTGATGCTGGAAAATGCCCGCGTCATGAATACAAGCCTCGCTACGATAGGAACGAATACAGAGGAAGTGAGGCGCTCCACAGAAACTATGCAGGCGTTTCAATCGACGATCGAGGAAAGTTCCTCTCTGCTGCAGCGTACGCTAGGACAGCTCAGCGCACACCCTTTATTTTTCCCCATGGCCTTTTTAAGCGTCTTGCTTCTACTTGTCTTGCCTTCCGGGATTTTCTATTTTGCATTTTGGTCTTTGAACAAACAGATCCGGCCTCTCCTTAAAAAAAAATCTGGAAAGTAAATCCGACCATCGGATAATTTTTTGAGTTATGAAATGCACACACTTTTTTTTCCTGTTTTTTCTTCTTCCCACTCTGGTCTTCTCCTATTTCCAGGAGAAGGACGCCGATAAAATCGAGGGGAAGATCCAGAACTTATGGAAATCCCATGAGGAGCTTCTCGGGCAATTTGGTATTTACAGTTTGGAAGAACAACTGCAGCACTTGGATCTCCTTCACAAATCGATCGAATGCTGCCAAAAGGCCGTTTCCTATTACGATAAAATTCTCAAGGAAATCAGCTACAAACCTAAAAAGACCCGGCAGGCTCCTCCCTGGCCAGAAGTCAAAAAAAGATGCGAGCAGATTAGAGCTGTTATCAACGTGGAAGTTGACCGTCTCCAAAATCTCGTCCAGACAGTGGAAAGAGAAGGAGGCGTTTTCATACAGGTTAAAGCTCTTTATGAGCAGGCCCAGCAGAAAGCCAGCCTAGCCGTTGTTAAGGTGGAAAGTTTCCCTCGTGCGGACCTCGATAATCTCGAAAAAATGGTTCCAGCACTTCTCGAAATCGCAAATCTTTACGAGGAAGCAGCCTCTTACTCCCGGCAAGCTCTCCATCTCCTATCCGCATCTTCCGATGAACAAAGCAAAAATGTTTTAGTGGAAACCATCGGAGCATACGAACATCAGGCAAACTATCATAGAAAACAAGCTGACGAATTACAGCAGCCAGTTCAACCGTAATGATCCCTAACCAACCTGAGGAATCGGGAAATTGAGAAGTAGGGTCAGCACAAAGAAGGCCGCCTGACCTTCTTTGTGTTCCATTTAGAAGATTAGCGTCTCTTCCGCTCGTTTTCGTTGAGGAAGCGTTTGCGCAGGCGGATGAAGTTCGGCGTCACTTCGACGAGTTCGTCGTCTTGGATGAAGTCGATGGCTTGTTCTAAAGTGAAGGAGCGAGGGGGAGTCAAGATGATGTTCTCATCGCTGCCGGAGGCGCGGACGTTCGTCAGCTGCTTGCCTCGAGTGGGGTTGACGACGAGATCGTTATCCCGGGAGTTTTCACCGACGACCATCCCTTCGTAAACTTCATCACCGGGACGGATGAAAAGAGAGCCGCGCTCCTGGATGCTGAAGCAGGCGTAGCCGGTGACCTTGCCGGGACCGTTGGCGATGAGGACTCCGTTCGGCCTGCCGGGGATCTCTCCCTTATGAGGTCCGTAGCTGTCGAATATCGAGGTGAGGATGCCTAGGCCGCGGGTGACGGTGAGAAAGCTATTGCGATAACCCATGAGGCCTCGCGTCGGGACTAGAAATTCGATCGTGGTGATGTTGTGCTCGTTCGTATTCAACGCACGCATTTCCCCTTTCCGTCGGGAGAGCTCTTCGATCACGGTCCCGGAATATTCTTGTGGGACTTCAATGTGGACCGCTTCATACGGTTCTTGTTCAACCCCTTCCACTTTTTTGAAAATTACTTGCGGCTTGGAGATCGTGAATTCATAATTTTCCCGCCGCATCGCTTCGATGAGGACGGCAAGATGGAGTTCCCCCCTTCCGCAGATGCGGGCAGCGTCATCGCGGAAATTTTCCTCAATTTTTAAGGAGATATTCGCTTTTTTCTCTTGGGAAAGCCTGTCGCGGAGCTTGTTCATGGTCACGTGTTTGCCGTCTTTTCCTACAAAAGGTCCGTTATTGACCATCATTTCCACAGAAAGAGTAGGCTCGGCTAGTATAATAGGGGGGAGATGGACGATGTGTTGGGGATCGCAGAGGGTATCGCCGATGGTGACTTCAGGAATGCCGGAGATGCTGATGATGTCGCCGACACCGGCTTCTTCCATTTCGACTTTTCTCAATCCATGGTAGCCTTCGATCCTGGAAACTTTATGTTGAGTGGGATGGCCGTCTTTATCGACTTTTGTGATCGAGTCGCCTTTTCGGATTTTTCCTTCCAGGATACGGCCACAGGCTTGCCGCCCGACAAAATCATCATAGCTGAGGGTCGCGGCTTGCATGAGGAAAGGGAGTTCGAGATTTCCTGGAGGATGGGGAACCGATTTGATGATCAGTTCGAAAAGAGGACGCATGTCGGTGCGGGGATCTTTGAGGTCCATCGCCGCAAAGCCCCCTAGGCCCGATGCATAGCAGATGGGGAAATCGAGCTGCTCGTCGTTGGCTCCAAGCTCGACGAAAAGATCAAAAGTTAAATTTAACGCACGGTCGGGATCGGCATGGGGCCGGTCGATTTTATTAAGAACGACGATGGGCCGTAGGCCAATTTTAAGGGCTTGGGAAAGGACAAAACGGGTCTGAGGCATCGGTCCCTCTTGCGCATCAACGAGAAGCAGGACGCAGTTGACCAGTCCCAGGACGCGTTCCACTTCCCCAGAAAAATCCGCATGGCCGGGGGTGTCTATAATATTGATTTTAAAATCTTCAAAGAACACACTGGTGTGTTTGGCGAAAATGGTGATTCCGCGCTCTTTTTCCTGGTCGTAGCTATCCATGACCCTTTCCGGAATTTTTTCATTGTCGCGGAAGACGTTAGATTGTTTAAGCAGACTGTCGAGCATGGTCGTTTTTCCATGGTCGATGTGGGCGATGATGGCGATGTTGCGAATTTTTTCCGGCTTAAACATGGGGTAGGTAGTCCTAGTTTTAATTTACTGGGAAAATGTTAGAGAAAACCACAATTAAACACCAGCTATTTTGCTTGAATAATAGCGACTTAAGCGTTATACTCCTTCAAGATTTTCAAAACAAAAATCTCTTTGAACTGAGAGCGAGGGCGCCATGCAAATTGCCTCTGAAGACGAGATCCAAAAAGTGGGTGACGAAGATGCCGCTGCTGGCAGTTTACTCGACTCGAAAACCTCCCTTCTACAAGATCTTCTCCAAGAGAAATTAGAGCAAGCCTTCCACAAAGAGACCTCGACGATCGTCCTCCAAGATATCATAAAAATTGCTTCGGAGCATTCCCCCATCGACCTTGCCTACGCAGCTTCCCGCTTGCCTCCGAATGCCCGTCCGATGATCTACGAGAATCTATCTGGTATCGAAGCAAAGATCGAATTTATGGTCAATACCGATAGTAGTACGCGCGTCGCTATTCTTCGCCATATTAGCGACGAGGATATGAAAAAATTATTGGAACACATGCCCCCTGACGATGCCGTCGAGGTCCTTGAAGACATCTCGGAAAGAAGATTTCGCCGCCTTGTCGAAATGCTCGACGCAAGCAAAGCATTAAAAATCCGCGAGATCAAGAAGCATCGCCGCAACACCGCGGGGCGTTTGATGACGAATGAATTTTTCTTTTTTTCTATGGATGTGACGATCGGCGAAGCTTCTGTCCGTATTCGAGATAATCCGGGCATCGATTTAACGCGTCAGATCTTCGTCGTGAATGAAAAAGGAGAGCTGCAAGGGTATGTGCCTGCACGGAATCTCATCGTCAATCCTGCCCATCTTCCTCTAAAGCAAGTGATGAAATCGATTCAACACACGGTAGCCCCCGAGACTTCGCGTGAAGAGGTGGTGGAAATCGTCGAACGGTATAAGATTTCGGCGCTTGCTGTCGTCGACCCTAATAATAGGATGCTCGGCGTTATCACTAATGAAGATGTATTAGACGCCATGGAGGACATTGCTGATGAAACGATTGCAAACATGGCGGGTACAACAGAAAAAGTCAGCGAGCATGAATCTGTTTTGAAGCGTTTTTTATCCAGGGCGCCCTGGCTGATTGTCACGTTGTGCGCGGGTCTGATCAACGTCGGCGTGATGTCCTCATTTCAGAATTATGCCGGCGGAGTTCTCACCTTTGTGATGTTTTTCGTCCCTTTGATCACGGGAATGTCGGGCAATATTGGGATTCAATGCAGTACGATTCTCGTCCGAAGCATGGCCTTGGGGTTCATTTCTCTTGGCAATCGGGGAGAAACTGTTTTGAAGGAACTCCTCATAGGCATGACAACAGGCACGACATTTGGAATCTTGTGCGGATTTCTTGTTTATGTCCTTGACTTTGCCGGGGTTTCCCGCGCTGATATCAGCGCTGCGGCGGTTGGAATGATTGTCGGCGTTGGGCTGACAGGAGCTTGTTTGGCCGGAACTGTGCTCGGCGTTCTATCTCCATTATTTTTTGCGCGCATCGGCGTCGATCCCGCTGTTGCTTCGGGGCCTATAGTCACAGCATTTAATGACTTTTTGTCGATGTCGATTTATTTTTTAATCGCCATCGGATTGGGCGCCCTTTTGTTTTAACGGTAGGTTCTTTTGACCTTGCTATTTTGAGCAGCGATTTATATAGTCAGGCAAAGGCCTTTTTATGGACAAAGCAGATAGATCTCCTCTGACAAATAAGCATATGAAGGATCTGCTTCCTAAAGTCCTCGGGAAGATTGGCGCGCTTCACCGTGACCGGCCCGATTTGATTTTAGCGGCGTGGCCGCTGATCATTGGCGAAAAGCTTGCATCGATGACGAAAGCAGTTTCTTTTGATCGGGGGATTCTCTTTGTGAAAGTAGGCAATTCGACATTGTATAGCCTCCTCTCGCAACATGAAAGAGGCCGGTTATTAAAGAATTTGAGGGAAAAATTTCCCTCTGTTGAGATTAAGAACATTCATTTTCGCGTCGGATAACAGATTTCCCCTTTTTCTGACGTGTATATGTAATTTAAATCCGAGTTTAAGGTATGACGACGATGACCAAAGAAAACGAATACGATGCAGCATCGATTACCGTCTTGGAAGGTCTGCAGGCAGTCCGTGAACGGCCCGGGATGTATGTAGGCGATACGAACGTCAATGGGCTGCATCAGCTTGTCTACGAAGTCGTCGATAATAGCGTAGACGAAGCTCTCGCAGGATTTTGTAAAGAAATCTGGATCACCTTATATAAGGACAATTCTGTTTCTGTCGAGGACGATGGACGAGGCATTCCGACGGGAAAGCACGAAAAGGAATCTCAAAAACAGGGGAGGGATGTATCTGCCCTTGAAGTTGTCATGACGATCCTCCACGCCGGCGGAAAATTCGATAAGAACACTTATAAGGTTTCAGGCGGGCTGCACGGAGTCGGTGTGTCTTGCGTCAACGCGCTATCTAAAAGGCTGCATGTCGAAGTTTATCACAATGGCAAAATGTTCGATATGGAGTTTTCGAAGGGGAAGCCCACGCATCCTTTGAAAATGGTTGGGGAGTCGACAAAACATGGCACAAAGGTCACATTCCTTGCGGATGATTCGATCTTCACCGTGACGACTTATGAATATGACATCTTGCTTAAACGGTTCCGCGAACTTGCCTTTTTGAATAAGAATTTAAAGATCAACTTCCGCGATGAAAGAGATGCGACCCCGACCGAAATTTCTTTTTGTTATGAAGGCGGCGTGCGTTCGTTTGTCGAGTATTTAAATGAGAATAAAACACCCCTTTTTCCGAGACCAATTTACATTTTCGGGTCGAAAGAAATTTCCGATGGCACCCTCGAATTCGAAGTTGCGATGCAATGGAACGACACCTACACCGAAAATCTTCACTCTTACGTCAACAACATCATGACCCGTCAGGGGGGGACTCACCTCACAGGCTTCAGCACAGCATTGACGCGGGTACTCAACCAGTATATCAAAAGTCACAATCTGCTCAAAAGCGACAAGATCTCGGTTTCTGGTGATGATATGCGGGAAGGGCTCACAGCTGTGATCTCCGCCAAAGTACCTAATCCCCAGTTTGAAGGGCAGACCAAGCAGCGTCTTGGAAACAGCGAAGTGGCGTCCGTTGTGCAACAGATCGTCGGCGAAGAACTCACGGCCTTTTTGGAAGAAAATCCTGTCGTCTCGCGCATGATCGTTGAAAAGGCGATTCTCGCTTCCCAGGCCCGCGAAGCTGCGCGCAAAGCCCGCGAGCTCACTTTGCGGAAAACGGCCCTTGATAGCGCCCGCCTACCCGGCAAGCTGACCGACTGCCAGGAAAAAGATCCAGCGCTATGCGAGATCTATATCGTCGAAGGGGATTCTGCGGGAGGTT
>CAJCIW010000151.1 GCA_903970455.1 Verrucomicrobiota bacterium
GAGTTCAGACGTGTGCTCTTCCGATCTAGGTATAAATTGGCTTTTAAGCAATGGGCAAAAAAATGTCTTCTGTGCAGCAAAATACCGATATCCATAGCGAAAAAAAATCCTCCTCAGAATTTTTCATCAATCTCTTTTGTCGAGGCGAACGGTTTAAAAAACGGCTGGAAATGTACGCCTCTACAGATGTTTGCAAGGAGATTTCCGCATGCTTCAACCACAAAGAACAACACGTCAAAAATTTGCCAATGACTTATCGAACAATTAATCATTGGGAATCCCAAGGGTTACTCTCTAATCAGCGTGAACAAGAGAAGAAATGGCGACAATTCAGCATTATGGATCAAGCGTGGCTCTACACAATAGAAACTCTCCGTGACTTTGGACTCCCATTAGATCGCATAAAGAACATAAAGAGCGTATTTTTGAATCCTCATGAGCAATACCCCTTCTCCTTAATGGAATACTACTTAAGTTGCGCCTATATTTTGCTAGAGCACGTTTTCCTTATCGTCTTTTCGGATGGTTTTGCTATTCCCTTAACCTACGCTGAATATAAAGATGCCTTAAAAAATAATTGGATTGGTACTCACCTACAAGTCAGCATGAATGAAGTCGTTCAGAAAATCTTTTCAGATCAAGACTTTTCGCCTAAATACAAAAATGAAGCTTTGATAGAGCCTCAAGAATTTGAAGTGTTCTACATGATACGCACAGGCAATTTTGAAGAGATCAACGTAAAGTTTAAGAACGGTTCCCTGCATCTTGTAGAAGGCACACAGAGCCTTGATAATGAGGCAAAAATTCAAGACATTATACGAGAAGGGCAATATCAGAACATTGAGATTAAACAAGAGAATCGCAAGGTGGTCAGCTTTAAGCGAACCATAAGAAAAATGATTGAATAACGCTATGGCACACAGCCAGGCAAAAAAATACTAACGACACGTCTATTGAAAACCTCAGGGGTGTGTCTCGAACGGAGCAAAATATGCTATCGGTTGAGACATGCCAAAAAATTTTGAATGGCAATGGAAAAAACTACACAAACGATGAGATCCAAAAGATCAGAGAGTTTTTATACCTCTTAGGGGAAATAGATTATGAACAATTCAAAGAAAGGAAAAAATTCCAAGAAAGCCATTATTTACACTCGGGTTTCCACCGAAGAGCAGGCAGTTAAAGGATATAGCTTGCTCGATCAAGAGGAAGTTCTCCGTAGGGCTTGCAAGGCAGATGGAGTTGAGGTTGTTGGTCACATTCAAGATGATGGACATTCAGCCAAAACATTTAATCGTCCTGGATTTCAACGATTATTGACGAGTTTAAAAAATGGTCAAATAGCAGTGGATTTTTTGTACGTTGTGCGTTGGGACCGTTTTTCTCGTAACATGGAAAATGGATTCTTAATGTTGCGTGAGCTTAGAAGTTATAGCGTTGATGTGAAATGCTTAGAGGAAACATATGACACTTCTGATCCTTCGGCGGTCTTGTTAAGAGCCATAAAAATGGCCGAACCAGAAATGGATAATCGCAGAAGAGCAAAGAACACTCAAATGGGCATTCGGCGAGCTTTAAAAGAAGGTCGTTATGCCTGTGGAGCTGCTCCTATTGGTTATTCATGGGATCGCAGCGGAACACGCCCTATGATCAAACCAAACGTAAATGCAAACTTGGTAAAAGAAGCTTTTGAACTCTATGCTACGGGTTTATACTCCATTGAGGGTGTTCGCAAAATCGTTCAAGAGAAAGGTCTGAGCATTCAGAAGACGGCATTCAATCGCATGTTAAGAAACCCAATTTATAAAGGTAACATCGTTGTGCCTGAACTGGGTGACGAGGAAGAACAGGAAGTGATGGGCATTCATGAAGCGATTATTGCAAAAGAGTTATTTAACAAAGTTCAAAGCGTTCTAACAAGAATCCTCGAAAAGAATGCTTCTCGTGTAGAAAAGGTTAACTATAGAGATGAACTTCCTTTAAGAGGATTGCTTCAATGTCCCAATTGCCATTCTTCGTGGACAGGTAGTGGCTCCAGAGGAAATGGCGGTACATATTTCTATTATCATTGCCAAAATGGCTGCAAAGAGCGAGTTAAAGCCGAAGAAGCTAATTTAGTCTTTTCTGATTACCTAAAGAGTTTTCAGGTGCATCCTGAGGTTTCAAACCTTTATATGGCGATTATGGATGACATCTTCAGGACGAAAGAGGGAGATCGAGAAAAAGAAATCGCTCGCTTTCAGAAAAATTTAGCTGAAATCGAATCTAAGCTTCTCAAAATCGACGAAATGTATGTAGAAGATAAACTAGAAAAAGATTCCTATCAGCGAATGAAAGTATCCTCTAAAGACGAGATTCAACGGCTACAGGGTCTCATATCTCGATTGAAAAGCATTGATACCAATTTTATGAAGTACTGCCGTTATGGCCTATCTCTATTAGGCGACCTCGACTTTCACTACAACCAAGCATCCCCATATATCAGAAAAAAACTTCTTGGTTCGATATTCACTGGAAAACTGGTTTTTGAGAATGGAAATTATCGAACCACTGGATTGAATGAGGCAGTAGCTCTTATAGGCTTATTTCAGAAGGAGTTAGGAAATAAAAAAGCCGAACGTTTAACCATTTCTGACAAAACGTTCGGTAATGTGCCCAGAATAGGACTCGAACCTACATACCTTACGGCACCAGAACCTAAATCTGGCGTGTCTACCAATTCCACCATCTGGGCAGGTTAGAGGATAAAGGGATAAAATTTAGACGGTTTTACCCCTTTTGTCAAGAATCTCGGATATGTTCAAAGATTTTGGCGGATTTCACGCGAACGGCGCGCAGCCAGGTCGAGCTCTGCCCTCACAATCATCTCTCTAAGATGTGTAGGGATTTCCTTCTCGACGTTTTTCAATTCGATCCCATGGCTTACAGGCGTGCCATCGTTATTAAGCATCTGGTCGAATTTGGCGAGGAAGTCGGTTTCATTTTTAAAGGCTTCAGCGAGACCATGCTTTTTGGTGAAGTCGGAGTTGTCCTTTTCCCAGAAAAGCTGTCCTTTAAAGCCGAATTTTCGCAAGACCATCTCGACGCAGGTGACGGCAAAATGGATAAAACCCTCGAATAACAGGCTCGGACGGATGTTGTCGATCAGGAGGCGGTTGCCGCGGACGATCGATTCGAAAATCGTCCCTGCGCCGGCTTTGCCGATGACGATGCCCCCGTAGGAAGCCATCGCCATCAATTCTTCCATTTTGGTCGACCAGAGTTCAGCTTTGATGGGTAGGTTTGTCTTTTTGGCTACGTTTTGCTCGAGGTGGCGTTTAAAGGCGTGATTCTCTTGTCCGCAGAGGACCACGAGATGGATAGGGACATCATGGGGAGTTGTGTTGGCGTATTTTTTGGCCAGCAGTTCAGGCAGCGTAGAAAAGCCGCCGGAGCCGCCATTTTGAATGATGACCACTTTTTTATTGACTTCGATTCCCCATTTCTGTTTGAGCTGCTGGATATCTTCCGGTGTGCGAGGAACGGTGAATTCATGTTTGACAGGGGGGCCAATGAAGATTCTTTGCTCAGGGGTCGTCGTATCCGAAACGGGATCGATCACTTCCCGCGCATTGAAAGGAAGGGCCATTTTAAAATGGGGGTAGGCGGGCGGTTTGTCGCGTGTTTCGATTTTATTATTGATGTCTGTGGCGACATGCATGCATGGAATCCCCAAAATTTCACATGCTTTGATAACGGCTTCCGTATCCGCGCTGTAATCGATAACAACCGCGTCGGGGTTCACTTTTAATAGTTCCTGCATCACAAGTTTAAGCTGTGTTTCCGTATAGGCAGGCTTCGTGGTGTCCTTTTTGGAGAACCAACGCAAAAAGTTGATGATGGCAAACGCCTTTTCGGCCATCAGTCCTGCGTAAAGGGTGGCAATCGACCAGTTTTTACCCAGCCAGCGGGTGAGGAAAAAGTTGCGGACAGGATCTTCCGAAATCAAAACTTCGGGCAAGTCCATTGTCACGGGATGATAGCCTAAAGAGGCCAAATTCGTACTGATCCCTCGGGCAATTTCCTTGTGCCCTCCTCCCCATTTACAGCCGATGACGGCGATCGTTTTTTTGGAGTTCTCTTGATAAGCGGCTGGATCGATGCCCCGCTCCCGCAGCTGCTGTGGAGTTACAGGCGGAGGGGAGTTTAAGGGGATCAAAGGATGGGAATTAAATGGCCATTCTGCCAGTTCGTTTTGGCTGGCAGGAGCTTGGGCATGGCATGCGCACAACCTGTGGACAGATTGTCCATGCGCTCTGTCGAAGACATGATTGATCGATTTCCATTCATCCCTCATGTTGCCGATGATTGCGGCAAAGCGCATCGGAGAACAAGCGGGCATATTTTTATTGTCGCCTAGAAGATAAATACATCCATTGTAGGCTTTTTTGCACTTCTCGGTGAGTTCGATAAGATCGTTGCCGTTTGTCGAATCCAGGCTTCTTCTCAAAGCCGTCACTCGGGAAACGCAATTTTTGTAATAATTTTCAGCTTTTAACCTGAGGTAGGTCTGTTCGAAGAAATCTTTGCCGGTAAAGGGAGTCAACGTTGATTGCAACTCTTCCCAGCAGATTTTTTCTAGCTCAGGGCTTTTTTTCAGTTGATCGAGTAGAGAAAGGAGTTGTTCCCGGAATTTAAGGGTGTCCGCAGATTCAAGGGTGGCGCCGAGCGAGAAAATTTGCTGCTGAGCTTCTCTAGGGCAAGTAGGCTTTGCTCCAAGATCTGTCAGCCATTGCTTCAGGAATTTAATGCGCGATTTCTCCTGAAGAGCATGCTCTTCTTTGCTGATGGTATGGGAAGGGGATCTGACGAGACGGTCGGCATAGTTGGCGGGAGATTCAAACTGGAATGCGGGATCGGGGGAGGCTGCATCGTGAACTTGGGCAATTTTGGTATAAAGGCTAATGATATAGAGATATTTAAAGACGGTAAGAAAATCGCCGCTGTCGATTTTTTGATGGAGGAAATTAAAACAGCCTTCTCCGATTTTCCCACTTTGTTTCAGCTGATACAAAACGGAGCGGGAAGTGTGAGTAATAAATGCGGTATCCTGGAGATTATTTTTGAGCAGTAGAGCGATCCGTGTTGGAATGTAAGATCCCATTTGCAGCTCGTTCAGATAAAAGATGGAAGGGGAGGTGACCCGCTGCTCAGAACGAATGGTTTCATAACGGGAAATATCCGTTTCTGTCCCGAATTCCTCATTGAAACTGTTTAAAGTCGGATGTTCAACGACGTTGACATATCTCACTGGGTCAATCGAATGGGCCATGATATCCTGTTAAAGTTTAATTATAAAATATGAGCCATAACCTTTTCCTGAAACCACGCCAATAATCGCGTGCCCCAGCTGGGATTTCTCGCTTTTTCAGGAGAAACAGCATCGGAGAGTTCGATGTCTTTTTGTAAAACGCGCATGGTCTCCCGAGCAAACTCCGGTGATTCGACGATGCCATTGAATTCGTAATCGGATGGATCCTCTTCGAGGCTTTTTTTGCCCAAATTGCTGCTCCCGAAAGCGGTGTGCCTGTCATCGACGACAATCACTTTTTTATGGTAGGTCGTATTTGCGCGGTAGAATTCATGCACCTTCACATTTTGGTTCCCTTCTTTTTCAAACAGCTGCCGGTATTTATTTTGGGCCAAATCCGCAAAAAAGCGGTGTGCCAAAGGGCTTTCTTTCCCTTTTGAATTAGCGATAATCTCAATTTTAACTCCCCGTTGTGCTGCATTCGATAAAGCGTCGATGAGAGATTGGGGAGGATGAAAATACATATGAGCGATTCGGATTTTTTGCGTTGCGTGATTGATCAGGTCGATGAGAGCGTGTAAGTAGCTGTTGCGGGTATGATCCGGCCCGGTTGAGTACCATTTCATGCGCACATTGTTGGCCCTGTCCCCTCTGCCATCCAAGCCGGGCACGCTGGTCGCAGCTGCCGGTCTTCGCATCAATTCCTGGAAGGTGGTTTTTAGCTTCGCCGCTTTTTCAGGAGCTTGCATGTAAGCATAACGGAGCATTAATTTCGCGCCTTCGAGAAAGGCTGTTGCCCCTGCACCGTTTAGCGCGCTCTTAAAGGCGAAGTCCATGTCTCTAAAGCCGGTTGCTTCGATAGGGTTACGGAAAATATCGAAAACGGCCTTCCCTTTCCCTAAGTGTTCAGTCCCCCTGACATCGCCCCAGTAAGGGAGCAATGCAGTGCCGCCGACAACGGAGTAGGCTCCCTGATCAATCGCCATCAGCTTGATGTGGTTGGTGCTTAAAGCAAAATTGCCGCTTCCTGGGCGCTGGTTAAGATAGATTTCGGGATTCATGACCATGAAGAAACGGTCGGGGTGCGCAGACTGAAGTGCGTTTAACCTTTTTTTGTTTTCAGGTGTGAGAAAATAATCGGAGCCAAAAATGAACACCTTCAGGACGCTGTTTTGCTCCATCCGTTGTTTGATCAGATCGAGCACTTCATCGTAAGTTTCTTCCCCCATGTAGCAACTCAAAAAAATCGAGGATTGCGCATGGCGGATGAGGTCGAGTTTACATTTTTTGCTCTCTACCGAATCGGCAATGACATAGGCAGAACCCTGTTCTTGAATTACTTCTTCAACACGTTTTGCGTTAAAGTCGTGGGGATTCAACCCCGAGGTTAAGGAAGGAGAAAATTGATTCCGTATGGTGTGGAACTTCAAATAGGCAGCACCGCCAGCTGCGGACAACCCGCCCAAGGCGACCGCGGCGGCCACGGGGGATAGATGAAGGATGACCGCAGCGGCGATGACACTTGTTGCTGCAGCGCCCATGAGAAGGATGCAGATCAAAGCATGTGTCTTTTCCGCCGTTTGCTGGACTTTAAAATTTTCATCGGAAAATTCTTGATATTCTCCGAACCCCTTCGCAGAGGGAGCCTGCCGCTCAGGCGAGGGAAACGAAAAGTTCGGAGGGAGTGTAAGTGTAAAGTCTAGACTAGGCATTTTTCCAATTATTCCCTTCTGCGAAAGTGGGGTTGACAATTTTGTATCGGGTTTTGCTAAAATTCAAAATAGGGAAGGGGATAGGGCCAATTTGGATGTGGGTATGCGTTTGCAAAGCATAAGTGAAGCATTCAGGACCGTAAAATGTTGTTAAGTAGCGCATCGGATTCACTGGGCCTTTTAAAAATAACCGCTGATTAGGGGGCCCAAAGGGGTAATCTCGCAAGTTTTCCAGCTCTTCTCTTGGAAAGTATTCTTTGGGGAAAGTGTGTTTATTGTATGAACCCGCTAGCCGGACGACCCCATCTGGCTCTTCTTGCATGAGAAAAATATCGACATTTGCAGCTTGGCTTTCCGGCAATCCAAATTTAGATCTTAAAGTTGCGGCATCGAAGGTAATCTTGAAGCTTTCGAGACCCATATCGTGGAGAACAATCCCTTTTTCTTTCAATCTGTCTTT
>CAJCIW010000152.1 GCA_903970455.1 Verrucomicrobiota bacterium
GGCGGGGGGACTATCTCGGCAAAACCGTGCAAGTGATCCCTCACGTTACGGATGAGATCAAGCAGCGCATTCTCTCTTGCTCGAAACAACATTCCGATCCTCATGTCGTGCTCGTCGAAATCGGCGGAACGGTGGGTGATATAGAATCGCTGCCCTTCTTCGAGGCGATACGTCAATTTCGTTATGAGAGGCCGAAAGATTGTTTGAACTTCCACCTCACTTACGTCCCCTTCCTCAAAGCCGCCGGCGAAGTCAAGACAAAGCCGACGCAGCACTCAGCGCAAGTCCTGCGCGAGATTGGCATTATGCCCGACTTCATCCTCTGCCGCTGCGAAGAGAGCTTGTCTGAGGAGATCAAAGATAAAATTAGCCTTTTTTGTAGCGTTCCCAAGGAAGGGGTCGTGGACATCCCGGATGTATCCTCCATCTATGAAGTTCCCATCCATCTAAACAAACAGGGTCTCGACCAAAAAATCTGCGAAATGCTCGATCTCCCCTGCAACAAAGCAGATCTTGGCAAATGGGAAAAAATGCTGCACAATTTACGCAATCCCAAGGATAAAATCGTCATCGGGATCGTTGGGAAGTACCTGCAGCACCAAGATGCTTATAAATCTGTTTTCGAGGCCCTGAAGCACGGGGCGATGGCCAATCAGGTGGAACTGGAAATCCGCAGTTTTGAGTCGGACAAAGTCCTCGAAAAGGGGGAAGTGGAAAAAATCATCGAGGGGTGCGACGGCTACCTGGTTCCCGGAGGGTTTGGAGAGCGGGGCTGGATGGGCAAGATCATGACGGCCAAATACTGCCGCGAGAAAAAAATCCCTTATTTCGGCCTTTGCTTAGGAATGCAAGTCATGTGCGTCGAATTTGCGCGCCATGTCCTTGGCCTCACCGATGCCAACTCGACGGAAATCGATCCCAATACCGCTCACCCTGTGATCTCGCTGCTCAGCGAGCAAAAAGGGATCGCCAATCTGGGCGGCACGATGCGTCTCGGCGCATTTTACTGCCAGGTTAAACCCGGATCGAAAGCGGAAAAAGCTTATGGGGCAACCCGGATTTCTGAACGCCACCGCCATCGTTGGGAATTCAATAATCTCTACAAAGACAACTGCGAAGAAAGCGGGCTCCTCTTCTCGGGGATTCTCGAAGAGGGGCATCTGTGCGAAATCGCAGAAGTGAAGGAGCACCCATGGATGCTGGGCGTCCAGTTTCATCCTGAATTCAAATCCAAACCGACCGACTCCCATCCCCTTTTCAGAGACTTCATCGCCGCTGTGATCAAAAACAAAAACAAGAGCAAATAATCATTGGGCAGGATTGTTGGAATTGATTATGGAAAAACCCGAATAGGGGTTGCGGTCTCGGATGAAAGGAGAATCATCGCGACGGCATTGGAAACGATCAGGGCTTCGAAAAATCCCCTAGAGACTGCCAAAGAAATCGTTAAGGCCCTTTCCTCTTACAAAAATATCGATCTGGTCGTGATCGGCCTGCCGCTACATCTAAACGGAAAAGAAAGTGAAATGTCCCAAAGCGTGCGCGCTTTTGCCACGGTATTAGTAGAAGTACTTCCAGTCCCTCTTGTTTTTTGGGATGAACGCCTCACCTCAGCGGGAGTTGAAAAAATGTTAAAGGGAATCGATATGTCCCGTAAAAAAAGGGCCCTTGTCAGCGATGCCCTCTCGGCCGTTTCGATTCTTCAAAATTATCTCGATTCTTTGGATAGGATTGGGCGCTGAAAAATCCAGCGCCCGAACAGGTTATGAACGGATCGATGAGAACTTCTCATTTTGTTTTGCTAGTCAAGAGCCTATCTCTTTAGGCAATCCCGAATTGAGCTTTTCGCAGTACTTCCTCAGAGCTTTGACAAGGGCATTCGCAGATTGAGTAGGTCGGATCAGCCCATTCACCGGAGGATACAGTTCTCCTCGCGAAATGTTCTGCTTTTCCAATTGAGACAAAATCCGCTCGCATCCTTTTCCACTCAGCGACTTGTCTTCCAGCTTTTCAAACATTCTCCTGTAAAGCGACAAGAGGTCCTCTTTCGAAATCGGATACTCAAGTCTATTTAAGTCTAATCGAAACTGAACGATCTCATTTTGATCAAGCTTCACATCGAGATGCCCATAAGTCTGAGAAGAGCGTCCTCTCAACCATCCATAATAGCCGCTCGATTGCTGGTCCATCGAAACACGCACGTATTCGCCGCCTCGCATTGCATCAGGCTGAGGGAGGGGGCCACGGAAAAAGTAGTTGTAGACCTTCTTTGTCGTATCGACAATTGTCGAGCCATTATGCCACGCATAAGCTGCCGTGACGCCTACAGCCAAAGCAGAAATCGGTCCCAAAGAAGTTGCAGCGATACCTGTCCCTACACCCACAAAGAGATCGGAGGGATCTAATTTCTTTAGGGCTTCCGCTTTTGCTTTCGTTAATTCGCTCGACATTTCATCAAGAAGAACCATCACCTCGTGGCTCCGTTCTTTCATCTCTTGAAGTTCTTTTTGGGTCTCTGCGATTTTTTCAGAGCATTCTTTCTTGTACTCAGCCTTTTCGGCCCCTGCTTTTAGAGCATTCTCAGCTGTTGTGACAACTTGCGTAATCGTTACAAAGGCTGCGTCCTTCAGCTCAGATGCTTTGGTAAGGGCCTGCATTGCCTCGGCAAATTTCTGATCGGCAGCTTCGAGTTGCTGCTTCCCTTCCGCACACACTCCACTTGCCGACCTTGCCGCTTCAACAAGAGCTTCCACTTTATTGATGACAGGGGTATTTTGATCGTTGTCATCGGCAATCTGCTGGATCCGCACAAAAAATTCTGCGGTTTTTTGATAGCTCTCCTTGGAGGATAAAATCGCATTTCTTGCTTGAGAAAAAAGGGTTAGGGCTTCCGCATAAGCGTTTTTCGCGGCAACCCCTTTTTCGTAAGCCTTCTGCTGATCCTCTCCGATCTCTTGAAGCGCTGTAAGATTTAGCCCTTTAATCTGATCGAGTTTGTTATAGAGGGCATCGACGTCTTTTTTGATAAAATTGAGATTTTCTTCTACAGCCGTCATCGATTGCTGCTGCCCCTCTTCCAGGATTTTAACCATATTGACATCAGCACTGACATCGCTGAGAAGCTGCTCAAGCTCCGACTTGTTCCCCGAGGTGCATTGATTATAGAGCTCGATGGCGCCCACTCCTACTCCGATCCCGCCCCCTATCAAATCTCCACTAAAGATCCGCAGAGCTCCCGCGCCAAGACTGAACACGGAACAGCCGAAGCGGGCGGGATTATCATGTGCATTCGCGGCTAAAGTGCCTACAAATTTAGCTCGGTGATAAATCTGTTGGGTGTGATCCAATAACGTCGATCCCATCCGACGGACTTCATCTTTCGAAATTGGTTTAACTTCTGCATGATTCGGGAAAAATTGTTGAACCAAACTTCTCGTAAGATTCCCTATGTTTAGGGTGTTTTCATTTTGCAATGTTTTATCTGTTAGTAAACCTGTTTTTGCTGACATAGCAACCTCCAAAAACGAACACCCTAAGAGTTTGGGTCTGTTGAAATATTAAGTCAATATAAAGATATACCCAAGTTGACTCAAAAGTTGGGTATAGAACTTGAAATGGAGGAAAAATAATTTTGCGCTTGGAGCAAAAATTGAGAGTGGTGTTTGATAGAAGTATAGATTCGAAGCTTAAGAGAAAACCCTCATGCCTCAACCGACACCTCATCCTTTGGAAGAACCCGGCGTGTCCAACCGGTTCATTGAACCTTGCATCCTTGTCATCTTTGGTGCGACCGGCGATTTGACAGCCCGAAAACTATTCCCCGCCATTTACAATTTAGCAAGAGAGGGGCAGCTTCCATCGCAGTTTGCCTGTGTGGGTTTCGCCCGACGCGATAAAACGCATGAGCAATTCCGCGAAGAGATGCGCGAGGCCATCAACCTGTATTCCCGTGTGAAGCCGATCGATGAAGCGGTTTGGAAAAATTTTAAGGAACAGATTTTCTACCACCGCTCTGAATTTCATGAAAACGAAGGCTACGCGCGACTGCAAACTTTTCTAAATGAGCTCGACGGGAAGTTGGGAACCAAAGGAAATCGGGTCTTTTATCTTTCCACCCAGCCGAGTTTTTTTCCTGTGATCTGCGAAAATCTCGAAAAATCGGGGCTCATCTACGATCTCGACAAAACAAAAGAGAAATGGTCGCGCATCATCATTGAAAAACCATTTGGCCACGATCTCGATTCTGCGAAAGCGCTTCAAAAAGAACTTCTCCGCTTTTTGGACGAATCCCAGATCTATAGGATCGATCATTACCTCGGAAAAGAGAGTGTGCAGAACATCCTCGTGTTCCGCTTTGCCAATTCGTTGTTCGAATCTGTTTGGAACAATCGGCATGTCGACCACGTTCAGATCACCGTGTCTGAAGATATTGGCATCGGGACTCGGGGCGCATTTTGGGAAGAAGCGGGACTCCTTCGCGACATTGTGCAAAACCACATGATGCAGCTGCTTTCCCTTGTCGCCATGGAGCCCCCGGTCAACCTCTCCGCCTCGGCAATCCATGATGAAAAAGTCAAAGTGCTGGAAGCGATCCGCCCTTTGGAACAAGAAGATTTCGAGAAATGTGTGGTCAGGGGTCAATATGGGCCGGGCTACATCAACGGCCAGCCTGTAGCGGGATACCGCCAGGAGAAAAATGTCTCCCCAACCTCTAATATGGAAACATATGCAGCCTTGCGCTTATCCATTGATAATTGGCGCTGGTCAGATGTTCCTTTCTATCTTCGGGGAGGAAAGCGGCTCCCTAAACGTGCTACCGAGATCGCCATCGTGTTTAAAGATCCTCCAGGCGTTTTGTTTCAGCAGCCTCATAAACGGAACGAACCCAATGTTCTGTCGCTCCGTATCCAACCCGATGAAGGGACTGGCCTTAAGATCAATTGCAAGGTTCCAGGCCCTTCAAGTCCGGTCCAGCCGGTCAAGATGGACTTCCGCTACGGCTCCTACTTTGGAACCAGCCCCCCGGAAGCGTATGAGAGATTGATCCAGGATTGCATCCTTGGAGATATCACTCTTTTTGCCAGAGAAGACGAAGTCTTCAACTCGTGGCGCCTTCTGACACCGATCCTGAATGATTGGGCCTCAAAAAAAGCGGGTGATTTTCCCAACTACGCATCGGGAACATGGGGACCGAAAGCAGCCGAAGAAATGCTCGCGCGAGATAACCGGAAATGGAGGCTGATTTAATGTCCACCCTATCGACCCGCCCTGTTGCTCCCGCGGATATCCAAAATGAGCTCAATCGGATTTGGGAATCGTTAGAAACGACAAATGTCGCTCGGGCGTGTCTGTTCAATTTGATCTTCTACACGGAAAAAGGGCATCGCACCCCCTACATTCAAAGGCTTGCGCAAAAAGTTGTCGAAAAATTTCCTTCTCGTGTGATTTTTGTTTCGGTGGACAAAACGACAAACGCAGATTTCCTTAAGACCGAAGTATCCATCCTAAGCTCGAGCAAAGGGGAATTCGACGTTGCCTGCGACTACATCCAAATCGAGGCCGCCGGCACTCAACTCGAACGGGTTCCGTTTGTTCTTCTTCCCCATATTCTCCCCGATCTTCCAGTTTATTTACTATGGGCGGAAGACCCCAGCAAAAACGATCCTTTTAATGAACAGCTCGCCCAGCTTGCTGGAAGATTGATCTTCGATTCCGAATCGACAGACAACCTGGCCCACTTTGCGAGCAGCCTTCTCAATCGCTATACTCAATCCCGATGTGATGTGGCGGACCTGAATTGGGCCAGGATCGAAAGCTGGCGCGAAATGTTATCTATGGCTTTTTACTCGGAAGACAACCTCGAGAAAATCCAGCAGGCGAAGCAAATCAAGATGGTCTACAACGGTCAAGCAACACCCTTTTTCTGCCATACCGAAATCCAGGCTGTTTATTTGCAGGCTTGGCTTTCCTGTCAGCTCAAATGGCAGTTTCAAGACGTGCGCAAAAAGAATGGGGAAGTGCTCTTTTCTTATAAAAAAGAATCGGGGCCGATTGAAATTTCACTTTCTTCCACTCATTATGCAAATCTCCCTCCGGGACTCATTCTCGATGTCGACGTTTTAACATCTACAGACGATCACTTCAAATTTAACCGCAGTCTGGAACAGATGCACCAAATCGCCTATCAACATTCTACATTGAGCCGGTGCGACCTCCCCTCTTACTACATCTTTACGAAAGCCGAGTCGGGACATTCTCTGGTCAAAGAAATCTGCCATCGCGGTACCTCGGAACATTATTTGAAAGTCTTGAACCTCGTTAAAAATATGGATACATTAGGACAGTGTTAATTGAAAAATTACAGCCTAGAGCTTGGGATGAAAGAAGGGAGATCATCGTTCCCGGCGATTATTCGATGACATTGATCTTCTGCGTCGAGCATTTCGTCAATCTCTCGAAGCAAATGATCAAAGACCACGGCGCCTTTTTCGTTGCCCTTTCCGGAGGATCCACGCCTAAAGCCCTTTTTCAGCATCTTTCCTCCCCTCCCTATGATCACATGGTCGAATGGAACAAGGTTCATCTGTTTTGGAGCGATGAAAGGGCGGTCCCTCCCGATCACCCCGATAGCAATTATCTCATGGCTATGCAGGCAGGCTTAGAAAAAATGGCACTCCCCAAGGAACAGATCCACCGGATGCACGCGGAAGAGAAGATCGAGGAAAATGCTCTTGCTTATGAACAGGAGATCGCTGCGACTTTAAAAGGGAGACCTTTCGATTTCGTCATGCTCGGAATGGGAGAAGATGGGCATACCGCTTCTCTTTTCCCCTACACGGAAGGGCTTAATGCTGAAAAAAGATTGGTCATTGCTAACTATATACCCGAAAAAAAGATCTGGCGGATGAGTTTCACTTTCGACTGCATCAATCAAGCCAACCATATTGCCATTTATGTCCTGGGCGCCGGTAAAAAAGAAATGCTCGCGGAGGTTCTGCTTTCCCCCAATCAGTTCGAGCGGTATCCCATCCAGCGTGTGGGGACTTCTAACCACCGCGCTCTTTGGATCGCCGACGAAGCAGCCGCCCAACAACTCATCGCCAAAAAAGAACAACGGAAGTAACCTCTATTTCTTTGCCACGGAAAAGAATGTGGTCGCTCCCAAAATGGCGATGATTACTCCTAACGAAACAGGAATCGAGATCGAATAGACATCTGCCAAAACCATTTTAAGCCCGACAAAGACCAAAATCGCCGCAAGCCCCACTTTGTAGTACTTCAATTTGCCCAAATTCGCCGCCAGGATAAAATAGAGAGAGCGCAACCCCAAAATCGCGAAGACGTTCGAAGTGTAGACGATAAAAGGATCTGTCGTAATGGCAAAAATCGCCGGAATCGAATCGAGGGCAAAAAGAATGTCCGTCGTTTCGATCATCAACAGCACGATCACGATTGAGGAAGCTTTTCCCTTCGGTAAGATCTTCTTAAAAAATCGAAAACTCCAAGATTTAGAGGGGTCTTCTTTCTGCTTTTGCAAGGCGAACTGGATCCCTGTAAAAATCAAAAAGCCTCCCAAAACAAATAAGATCCAGTGAAAGCGGCCAATCAAGCTGATTCCCGCCAAAATCAAACAGAGGCGGAATACAAGGGCTCCAAGAATCCCCCAAAAAAGAACTTTATGCTGCATTTCTTCAGAAACGCGAAAGTGGAGAAAGATCGTCAAAAAGACAAAGAGGTTGTCCACGCTCAACGATTTTTCAACGAGGTATCCCGCCAAGAACTGCATAGCACTTTCCGGGCCGGAGGAAAAATAAACAAAAATATTGAATAAGAGAGCCAGGGCGACCCAAAAAATGGTATGCACCCAGGATTCCCTAAGGGAAGGATTTTTTTTTCGGTGAAATAACCCCAAATCGAGGGTCAATAGCAATACGATCAAGGCGTTAAAACCGATCCAAAAATAAATTCCATGCATATCCTTTTTTATATAATTGAAAGTGCATAAAAAAGGATAGAGATGGGATAATCACTCCCCTATGATTGTGTTAGGAATTGAAAGTAGTTGCGACGAGACGGCATGCGCGATAGTGCGCGATGGCCGACAGGTCCTTGCGAATGTGATCAGCTCGCAAACCGACCTTCATGAAATTTATGGCGGTGTGTTTCCCGAGCTTGCCTGCCGAAGGCACCTGGATGTGCTCATCCCCGTAATGAAAGAAGCTTTGCGAACCGCCGCCCTTTCCTCTTCCCAAATCGACCTTGTCGCTGCAGCAAAAGGACCGGGGCTAATCGGCGCTCTTTTGATTGGGCTGAATGCAGCCAAAAGCCTGTCTTATGCTTGGAATGTTCCTTTTATCGGCGTCAACCATGTCGAAGCCCATCTTTATGCGGCCATGATGCCCCTGGACACCCCTCCCTTCCCCGCTTTGGGTGTCGTCGTCTCAGGGGGCCATACGTTTATTGTGAAAATCGAAGAAATCGGTACTTATCAGATGATCGGCACGACACAAGATGACGCTGTCGGCGAGGCATTCGATAAAGTGGGGACATTATTAGGACTCCCCTATCCAGGAGGTCCAAAAATAGAGGCCCTCGCCAAAACAGGGAACCCTACCCGTTTTCCCTTTCGCGCTGGAAAGATCAAAAACAACCCTTGGGACTTTTCTTTTTCCGGCCTAAAGACCAATGTCTTGTACACCATGAAAGGCCCAAATAGCGGAAAAAATTCCCCTTTAATTATTTCAGAGCAGGAAAAAGCGGATATCGCCGCTTCCTTTCAAGAAACAGCATTAAGAGATGTTGTTGGGAAAGCGATCGAAGCCGCCAAAAATTATGGGTGCCAAGCGATTTATTGCGGCGGCGGAGTGAGCAACAATCAACGATTAATAGCGCTTTTTATCGAACTCAGCTGCCCCCAGCCCGTCTACTACCCGCCTCCCCAGCTGACGCTGGACAATGCAGCGATGATCGCAGGTCTCGGGTTCCATCAATTCAAAAAAAACCGGCAAGGGGATACGCTAGGCCTAGCGCCCATGACCAGGATCCCGCTCGGAGTTTCTTAGAGGATGTCTACACATTGAGGTTGAGTCGACTTTTCGATTCTTTTTGTGGGGGTAGTATCAACTAGCGTATACTACCCCCGCAAAAAGAATCGAAAAGCGGCTCAAAAGAATCCAAAGACTCGACGAACCCTCACTTTGTAGACATCCTCTTAAGTTACCGCTGTTTTGCTTTTTGCCGCTTGGGCTTTTGCTTGCCAGAAATGGATAACCTGACCTGCAGTCAGGTGTAAATCCTTCATGTAATTCGACAGTTCCAATTTGGTAGCAGGCGTTTTGCTAATCAGAATTTTTTCTTCGTAGGAATTTTTGTTCTCTTTGTAAACGCGCTTACCGTAGGCATCTTGAAAGTGTTCTATAGGAATCTCATTTTCTAATTTTAAAATAGCGTTGAAGTTTCTTTTTGCTCTGAAATGCTTCAATTGTAAATGGAGCGCAACCCCTTTTTCGGGGCCAAGGCGTCTAATCAATTCCCCCTTCAGCCAGGATGCAATCGACTTTGCTGCACAACTGCCTCTTTCTTGAGATTGATGAAGCCGGCCTAATCGAGGTTCTGCCCCTTTTCCTTTCAGGTGGTGATTGATGTTTTCAACCACGTCAGCCATCCCGATTCTCTGATCCTTAGGTTGGATAAGCTTCACCAAGAAATTGTGATCCAGAACCTTGGATTTCACAAGATAGCTTTTATGGGCATATTGACTTGAATCGGCCGGCAGTTCTCTAGGTTTCCTATTTTTAGCCCCTTTTTCGTCAGCTCCGGTATTAATGATCGTAAATAAACAGCATTCTTTTGATTCTCGAATAATTTCATAAATCACTGCATGCGTAGCAGTTCCTCCAAGAAATAGACACGATTCCCCAATCTGCAAATTCTGGATCTTACCTTCCATCATTTTAGCCTGCTCCACAGCTATTTTGCTATTTTTTCTGATTCTTTCAAAACAGTTGGCATTTTGCAGCATCAAAGAACAATTCAAGAGAGCCTCTTTACCATTTTCATCGATCTCCTCATGATTTTCTAAAAAACTCACAATATCTTCAGAATAATATTGCGCCAATCGCTCTTGAGAAAATCCATTAAAATCAGGATGAAGATCTGGATAGGAATCCAATGTATTGATATAAAAATAATTCAAAGCACTTTCAAGAAATTTATTTATCTTTTCTTTAACCACTTCTTTTATTACATTAGTTTGATTCGAGAGCGTCTCAGAAACAGTTTGTTCAAATTTCTCTGCACCTTTTTCTGGAGAAATCTCCTTAATCTTATTTAGGTCTTCATTAATGCAATTTTTTAACCTCTGCATATCCAATTCAAATTCAGATTGAACATGCTGAACTTTCGTAATCGAATTTAAAGACCCGTCGTCGGCTAAATTTCTTTCGGGAGCAGAAAGTGATTTTTTCAATTCGGTAAAATGTGCTTCTATTTGATCTATATACAACTGCGTAAAGGCTCGGGATGAACTATCCATATCAGAAGAATCCAACCCATTCGACTGAGTTAAGGTGCTCCAATTCTCAACGACTTCATGAAGGGAATCGAGAAGGCCTTGTATTTTATCATCGCCCCGAGAATGATCGGTTTGATTAAAATCTGTCGATCTAATGCCTTTCTCAGTCATGATGATTTTTCTCCATTCATTATTCTCATCTAAATCTATCACTGTTCCTGCGCGATAACCTCCGGAACCATCGAGATGCCAACTCAATCGGTTGTTTGAATTATCAGTCACGACATAATCTGCATTGTTACATTTTATAGTAGTTGTTGACGGAGCAAATCCAAATGATTTCGTCGGTGTTAAATACCAATGAACATTGTCATATTTCGTTGGCTGATTTAGTGGGCTATTTAGCAATAAAATATCAGACGGTCCGATTGCTGCTATCTTCAATATCATCGATGAGCTCCCTTGTATAGCGCCAACAATTATTTTTTCTTTACACTGTGGTTTTAATGTTCGTAGCTCTTCGACTGTTGTAACGTGACTATATGGGAAATCATAAATGATCTTCCACGAGAAAGAAAGTGACGACAACGGTATTTCATGAACAATGCCCAATGAGAAGTCTGGAGGTAAATGCAAATTCACAATTGTTTCAAGTTTCTGAACATTCAGTT
>CAJCIW010000153.1 GCA_903970455.1 Verrucomicrobiota bacterium
CCGAGGGCCAAGGCGACGAGGATTGCACAAAAGCTCAAAGAGAGCTGATTGATCACCCCTGGATTATCATTAACCGCGACAATCATCGTGCTGATCGCTCCGGGCCCTGCCATAATAGGGATTGCCAAAGGGACGATCGCAATCGAGTTGCTATGCCTCGAATCCTTTTGGTCCTCTGAGGTCTGCTTAATGCGGCTCGTTTCTGCGTTGAGCATCGATAAGGCCAATAAGAAGACGACGATCCCCCCTGCAACCTGGAAAGCAGGGACTGTGATCCCCAAAAAATCGAGAAGAGGTCCACCAATCCATGTCATGGTGACCAAAATCACCCCAACGCTGATGCCGGCAACGAGCCCGGTCCTCTTTTTCTCCGCCTCAGAAAGCCCTTGTGTTAAAGTAATTAGAGCCGGGAGTGCCGAAAAAGGGCTGCAGATGACCAGAAGTGAGACAAAGTAGTAGATAAATGTGTTGTACTCCATATTAATTAGTTTATGTGTTTTGAAAAAAAAATGCAAACTCTTCCGAATTAACCTCTGCCATGCTATTCTAGAACCCTCCATAAATAAATTTTATATGAATGAATTGCTGTTCCTTGCCCACATTTTTATCGTCATAGGTTTTGGGTTTGCCGCCTTGAGAATGGGGAAGACCCCCCTTACCTCCTGGGTTGCGGTTCAAGCTGTCCTGGCAAACCTGTTTGTCATCAAACAAATCCCCTTTTTTGGGTTTCATATCACTTGCAGCGATGTTTTCGCGATCGGCAGCATCTTCGGCCTGAATTTATTGCGGGAATATCATGGGCAGGAGGCAGCGAAAAAAGCGCTCCGAACATGTTTCTTCACGATGACCTTTTTTGCACTCATGGGGCAGATCCATCTCTTGTATGCCCCAAGCCCTTTCGATACCGCTCATCCCTCTTTTGAAGCGATTTTATCCTCCTCCCCTCGCCTGCTCGCCGCTTCGTTTGCCGTCTTTATTTTTGTTCAGCAGATCGAATTGCGTCTGTTTGGCCTGCTTAAGGAGAAATTTCAAATGATACCTCTTGGATGCAGGAATGCCCTCTCCGTCGGCTTCACACAATTTTTGGATACATTTCTCTTTTCGATTTTAGGTCTCTGGGGAATCGTTCAACATCTTTCAGATGTCATCCTCGTCAGCTTTTTAATTAAACTCCTGGTCATCATCCTGATGACGCCGCTCTTCCACTTCTCCAAAAGAGCGGTAGTAGAATGATTGAGCCCTACTTTCATTTCGAGCTTATCCATTCCTCTTCAAAATCACGCGCACGCGTAGGCAGGATCACAACCCCTCATGGGGTCATCGACACGCCGAATTTTGTCGGTGTCGGAACAAACGGCACCCTCAAAGCTTTAGATAACGCATCTGTTGAACAAATGGGATTGCAGCTCATGTTCTGCAATACCTATCACCTCATGCTTCAGCCAGGCACGGGAATTGTGCGCCAGGCAGGCGGTCTCCACCGCTATATCAACCGCTCATTGCCCATCATCACAGACTCAGGCGGCTTTCAAGTCTTTAGCTTGGCTTATGGTTCCGTCGCCGATGAATTAAAAAGCAAAGGCACAAAAAAACAAGACGGCCACGTGTTGAAAATCACCGAGGAAGGAGTCCTGTTCCGCTCCTATCGCGATGGCGCAAAGATCCTTCTGACCCCGGAAACTTCGATTGCCGCGCAAAAAGACCTTGGCGCCGATATCATCATTCCTTTCGACGAATTGCCCCCCTATCACATTGCCGATATCGATTTAAAAAAATCGTTGGACCGCACCCATCGATGGGAGGAGCGTTCACTCAACGCCCACCTAGCAAACCCTCAGCGGCAAGCGATCTACGCAGTTATTCATGGCGGGGTGCATCAGGAACTTCGGAAAGCGAGCTGCGATTTCTTAACCGCTCTTCCTTTCGACGGATTTGCGATTGGAGGAAGCATGGGAAAAACCAAGCCGGAAATGATCGGGATGCTCACGACGACGATGCCGATGCTTCCTCTAGAAAAGCCTAATCATCTGCTTGGCATCGGCGATCTCGAATCGATCGATCAATGCATTCCTTTGGGGGTAGACACTTTTGATTCTTCTTATCCCACGCGCGCAGCACGCCATGGGATCTTGTTGACCAACAAAGGTCCCCTGAAAATCACACAGAGCAGCCATGCTAGGGCTTTTGTTCCGCCGGAAGAAGGTTGTCGCTGTTCGACATGCCGCCAGTTTTCTTTAGCGTATCTCCATCATTTATTCAAAGCCCGCGAGATGACATGCATGACGCTCGCGACGGTGCATAACCTACATTTCATGGTAGATTTGATGCGGCGTTACCGTGAAAAAATCTTAAGAGATGAGATTTAATCCTCTTCTTAGTTATCCTATTGGCAGTTTTAAACTAGAAGGATTATTTTATGCGTTTTCTCATCGTTGCTCTTTTATCTTTTGTATTCCCTTTAATAGCTGAGGCCCAAGTATTCGTTGGGATAGCGGGTGGAACCGGTTCTGGAAAAACGACCCTAGCCGAAAAGTTGCTCGAAACTTTTTCCGACTGCGCTGTCATCATCAACCAAGACGACTATTACAAAGACCTCTCCCATTTAAGCATTGAAGAGCGCGCTAAACGGAATTTTGACCATCCCGATGCGATCGATTTTGCGTTATTGAAAAAGCATCTGCTTCAACTCAAAGAAGATCATCCGATCGAAGTGCCGATTTATAATTTTACCACCCATTCCCGCGAAAAGAGCACGCAGACAGTCAACCCCGCTGAGATCGTCATCGTCGAAGGGATTCTTTTGTTTGCCGTACCGGAAATTCGGGAATTGTGTGATTTGAAGATCTTTGTCGAGTCCGATGACGACATCCGGCTCCTTCGACGCATTGAGAGGGATTTGAATGAAAGAGCCCGCGATTTCAACAGCGTGCGCGACCAGTATATGACAACCGTAAAGCCGATGCACGAAACGTTCGTGGAACCTAGCAAGCGGCATGCAGACTTGATCATTCCTACAAGGCAGCGCAATGAGAACGGCATCGCTTTGGTTATCTCAGGGTTGAAAAAGGGACGTCACTTTTTGGCCCAAAGATCAGATAAAGCAAAACAACCGATCAACTGAGTTAATTAGCATCCTGTACTTGTGCCAAGAGTGCTATGTTGCTCGCCGCTTCGATTTGATCGACATAGCACTTGTAGCAAACAGGATAGTATTTCTCTTCGGTACCGAGCTGGACAGAAGGGCCGTCAAGAGCGGCTATCCCATTCACATGCTTCAAGTTTACAATCGATTTCCGGTTGCAGTAGTGGCAAGTCGCCTTCACCTCTTCAATCGAGTCAGCCAATTCCATTAATCGGCGCGAACCTTCGAACAATCGCGTGCGGAAGTCAGACCTGAGACCATAGCAGATCACAGGAATGTTTTTGATAAGGGTGATCTTCCTCAATTCTTCAATATGCACCGAAGAGATAAATTGTGCTTCGTCCACGAGAACACAGCTGATATCGTCCCAGTCCATCTCAAGCAGTTTAGTCTCCGGCGATACCAAAATATCCGCATCCATCTCGAGTCCCGCTCGCGATTTTATTCTCTCTCTCCCAAAACGGGTGTCCAACTCAGGCTTCAACAGAACAATTCTTTTCCCTTGCTGCCGGTAATTATGGGCGACAGCGAGCAGATTCAATGTCTTCGCACTTCCAACAGTTCCATACCGAAAATAGAGCTTAGCCATATCAGCCTCCAAAGATTAAATGATACTCGTGGATCCTTTTTCACTTTATCTTTTTCTCATTTTTCGACATAAAAAACCCTTGTCTCAAACATTTATTGGGGGAAAACATGATGCTTTTGACAGATATCCATGTACGCTCTTTCACCGGGCCCGGCCTAAAGTCGTATCTGCATTCGGTCGCGAAATTACGCATGGATGTCTTTAGGGAGTACCCCTATTTCGAGGAGCCCGACCTGGAAAGGGAAACGCAAACTTTAAGAAAAGTATTATCCCACAGAGAGTCGATTGGGGTTTTGATTTTCGATAACACGACCATCGTCGTCGCATCGGTCGGCTATCCTCTGGCCATCGAGGAACAATCCCTGCTGAAACCTTTTAAAGAAAAAAGGGTGGATATCGATTCCTATTATTCATTTGGAGATTCTGTCCTCCTCAAGGCATACCGCGGCAGAGGGATCGGCCACCATTTTTTCGATGCGCGCGAAACACATGTCGCCCACCACAAAAAATACAAATACATCTGCTTTTGCTTCCCCGAACACTCCGAAACAGATACGAATGCGCCAAAAGACTTTATCCCTTTATCCGACTTTTGGCGGAAAAGAGGCTACATGCCGCATCACGAAATGAAATGCACTCTTTCCTGGAAGACGGTGGGAGAGACGCGCAGAACGGAAAAGAATATGATCTACTGGATCAAAGAACTTCACTAAGAAACCTGCAAAAAATGATGCCCGATTTTCTCATCCCAGATCGGACTAAGACGTTTCAAAGGAATCCAAAAAGGGATTCTGCTGCATTTCCTCAGCATGGGAAGGGGGGTAAGTGATGGAGAGTTTGTACAAAGTCGGCCCAACGATGATCAGACGCCCTTTCACTTCCTCGCCGCCTTGTTTCATCCGATAGTCGAGGACACGATGCCCCGAGATTTTTTTCAATTCTTTTTCGATCAGCTCTCCCCCTTCTGTATGCTTCACTAAGAGTTCGAGCACTCCCTTCAGAAGAGTCGTATTCCCGGCGATTCTCCATCGTCGGGGAAGTTCCATGTGGCTTACAGAATAGAGGATTTTTTCATTTTCGGTGCTGGTGAGTTCTTCGTAGGGAAGAACTTTTCCGCTGTCGGGGATCACGAGTTCTTTCACATTTTCTTCCGGGGGCGTCGGGAAAGAAATTTTAAACCCCCCATCATCAGGAGAATATTGGACCCATTCTTGGGGAGAAATTCCCTCGTCCAACCCCACGCTCCACAACGTCAAATAATTACCATAGATTGCTGTCATGACAAATGCTGCGCTCGCTGCAATTGCGCACAATTTTCTCATCCACGAGGTCTTTTTTTGAAGGAGTGTCCCCGGCCGGCCAGGTAGAAAAAATGCCCTGCGTAAAGAAGCGGAAAAGGGAAGTTTAAACCCAAGAGCGTCCCGGACAGATAAACCCAAGAGAGCTTTCCCGGGAGTTGTTCCCCACTTGCTAATCAACCAGGCTTCTACGGACACCCACAAGAATGGGGTAGCCAATCCGAGCAAATAATAAAAGAGAGGGCCGTAAAAGAACGGAAGAAAAAGAGTAACAGCTCCAAGCGTTAGAAAAAAAAGGCAGTAATCGCAAAAGCGGGCAAGGGCCCGGAACCAACGGTTTATTTCAAAATAAAACATGGTAAAACCCAGTTATTATGGAAATTATAACACGAAGAAACTTTAAATAGAGGGAAACAAAATTTTATTACATTATTAAATTAACAGGGATGTTAATTACACCCCTGTTTAAAGAAATATTTAGTGACCAAGACGGAGGAGTTCCGCCAAAACAGCCTCGCTAGCTAGCCCCGCCTCTCTCAATTTTTTCATTGCTTTCGGGCTTGCCCTTCCCACTTCAATCAACCGTTCCATCAGGCCGCTTTCGGCAAGATGCTGCATCATGACCGGAGAGGCCAGGCCTAAATCGACCAGCCTTTCCTCAAGAAGCTCAAGGCGGGTTGCGTTCGCATATTTCGGGACACCGCCTGTGCGGTCGATGCATGCGGTGAGCGGATCCAGCCTGTCCTGCGAGCGGGGATGTACAAAAAACACCAGAGAATACCGTTCGTACCCATCCCGTTTGGCAACCACGCGGTGCAGTCCGCTGCGGAATTCCCCATTCGTGATGTTTTCCAACATATCCCCTCCATTGACGATAAAAGCATTTTCAGGAACTTTCACATCAATCCATTCCCCTTCTTTATTTCGCACCTGCAGACCCTCTGCTGTCGCCCGCGGCAGAATGGTGAAGAGATCGATATCGGTATGCTCGGCAGCCCAAAAACTCTCTTTGGGAGGATTCGCAGGATAATGGATAGCCCGCATTAACACATCGCCATCAACGATCATCTCCTGCAACAGGGCAGGAGGGGCCCCGATCGCCTCCGACATCGCAGAGCTCAAGGAAAGCGTGTATTCCTGCAGTGCCGTAAAAAGGGAATAAAGCGGATCTTTCAAATTGAAATCGGACGGCCAAATATTTTGCCATGTGCTCAAAGCCCGCGCCTGCTCTTCGCTCCGCTCGCGCCCCACATGATAGAATTCCTTGAAGTCTCCCAAATGAGACCCTTTAGCCGATTCTCCCGGAACATAGCCGCGCTGGCCATTCGTAGAAAGGCTGAAACTCCGCATTTTTTCGTCGAACGGCAAAGCAAAATACTCAAAACAGGCCCGATACCCATTGTCCAATATTTCGGCGTTAACGCCCGTGTTGACGATAGCAAAAAAGCCCACCTCGTGCAGCGCATCGTAAAGTTCTTTGACGAACTTTTCTTTGGTCTCTTGCCGATAATACTGCTTCATGTCCAGCACGGGAATCGTCGCATCGAACTCTGCAACGGCGCTGGAAAAAAGAGTCATCGCCGCAATTTGCAATATCCATCTTTTTAAACTCATTTCCCACCACTCATTGAATAAATTGTTTCTTAACGAAGTTCGGTAAAGCAAAAGCTCCCAGATGAATCTCGGAATTGTAGTATTTTAACTCTCCTTCCACCTCTTGAAGCCTTCGATTCAGCTCTTTAAGAGTAATCTTGCGATAACTCTTCTCATCCGTCGCATAACCCAATGCCATGAATCCACCCACATAGGTAGGAATCGCTGCGACATAAAAACCTGTATCTTCAAAAAACGGTTTGCGCCGCTCGTACGTCTCTTTCACCTCAAACGTCTGCATAAAAGGGACCCCGTTCTGGTTGACGAAGATCCCTTTCCCATTCAAGATCCTTTTGCAGTTCCCATAAAATTCTTTCGTAAAGAGCACTTCGCCCGGTCCAATCGGATCCGTGGAATCGCAAATGATCACATCAAAGCGGTCTTTTGTATTTTTCACATATTCTGCGCCATCGTCAATGACCAGTTCAAACCGGGGATCCTCAAAAGCTCCCTCGGACAATGTCGGAAGATACTTTTTCGATAAATCGACCACCGAGCGGTCGATCTCCACCATGACAACCCTTTTCACATTTTTATGGCGGACAACCTCGCGCAAGATCCCCCCATCTCCTCCCCCAATGATCAATACCTGCTCCGCCTTTCCATGCGCGATCAGAGGGACATGCACCATCATCTCGTGGTAAACGAATTCATCAGCCTGCGTCGTCTGGATCACCCCATCCAGAGCCAGTACCCGTCCAAATCGATCATTTTCAAAAATCGCCAAAGCTTGCACCCCCGTTTCTTCCCGTTCAATCACACGGTCCACTCTCACAGCCTGATGCCATTCCGAGTAAAGGGTCTCTGTGTACCATTCATTTCCGTTTGCGGCGCCGAGAAAGAAAAAAGAAGTCAGTATCACAGTCGAGGTCGTATGATTCATGAGCACCTTTGTTAAGTTCAGGTTAGGAAAAAATAAGTGATCCTAATTTAATCCGTTTTTTTTCCCAAACATAAATCCAAAAACTATCTGCAGAAAAGTCTTGAATTTCTACCTGCTCGATGACAAGATGGATTTTCGTATTAACCCTTTTTTGAAACCATGAAACAAAAAATGCCATTAATAATTGTCGCTTCCCTGACTTCAATTTTCTTGTTCGGAGAAGAAAAAGGCTTAAATCGAAAAATTCCAGGTCGCTTTTTTCTGCAGAAAGGAGACCAGACAGTAACGTTTGAGTTCTGCCCTGATGGTAAAGAAGACAAAAAGAAAGGAGAGCAGAAGATTGCTTTTCCCGGGACATATACAATTAATGCCCATCTTAAAGATCACGTTAGTGGAAAGGATCTAAAGTTAAGCTCAATTCTAGAAGTCCAACCTAAAAAATGAGCTAAATTGATGTTTTAAAAAAGGGTTAACTTATTTTCTCCTGTTTTCTGTCTAGTTTTGGCTAACCATTACACCACCCTCAATCTACCCTTTCTTGAAAATCCTACTTTCGCATATACCAGGCTGAAGGAAGAAAAGGTGTTTATGCTCAGGAAACTACTTTGCGTTTTTTTTGGGATGGTATCCACGCTCTCTGCAGAAGAGGACGCGCGGCAGGTCCCGACAGATTTTGTCCGCGATGTGATGCAGCCATTGGGAGTCCCTGTCGTCTCTTTTTTTCATGCGATGCGCGAAAGCTATTTCCTCAATGCAAAAATCCAGAATTCCCATCTCCTTGAGTCGATCGGCGATTTCTTTCTCATCCCCTCCCATTATCTATTTGCCGGAAAGGAAATCGTCATCAACGACGAAGGGATAGAGGTCGTGCAGATGTTCAGCTATGATAACCTGCATGGGTTAAAGTCGCTCGCCTCGGTGATTGCTCTTCCTTTCAGCGAACCGTTTGGAGTTGCCTTTAAGGGTTTGGCGTATCTGACTCCCGAAGTGAGAGAACGGCATGAGAAAATTAGGGAAACCCTTCACTCCTCGTTTAAATCGAATCTGGAAATGTATGCACAAAAAGGAATTGAGAAGTTCCATTCCGATGAATTCATTCCTTGCCAAGGGCACAAACGCCCTTCCCTTTTGACAAAAAAACAGAAAGTCGAAATCCAGGCGCTCAAAGAAGTGATCGAACTCTTGGATGCCAATCAGATCGTCTATTGGATCGATTGCGGAACCTGCCTCGGGGCCTATCGTTATGGCGGGATCATCCCTTGGGACTGGGATATCGACATTTCGATTTTTATCGATGATCACGACAATGTGAAAAAAATCCTCTCCCAGCTCGATCCCGAGAAATATCAGATTCAAGACTGGTCCAGCTATTCCAAGCCAAAAAGCTTTTTGAAGCTTTATGTCAAAGAGACCAAAAATTTCATCGACATTTACCATTATTACATCAATGAACAAGAGCGGAAAGTCGCCTATTTCTTCACCTATTTGGAAAGCCCTTTTCCCCATAGCTGGAAAAAAACCGAGCTGAAGTGCATGAAACCATTGAAATATGAAGAGATGTTCCCGCTGAAAAAAGCCAAATTCGATCATTTGACCGTCTGGGCCCCCAATAACGCCGTCGCCTTTTTACAAAGCAAATACGGCGAAAATCTCGAACCGACGATGGTCTGGGATGAAGCTCTGCACGACTATAAGAAAGTGGAAGACCATCCCTACTATCGGGATTAGATGATTTTAAAAAGTTATACCGATCTGACTCAGATTCCCCCCAATCAAGTCAGAAAGCTCTATGGCGGCAAAGCTCTCGGGCTTTTCGAGGCGTTCCAATTAGGCCTTCCGGTGCCCGACGCTCATTTACTCAGCACTGACCACTATGAAACCTTCCTGGCAGAGCATCCCCAGCTCAAACATGCAGATTTTAAAAACAAAGCCCGAGAATTTCTTAAGCAATTGCTCTTAGATCAACTGGCTGAACTTCCCGAAGGGGTTTACGCCGTACGCTCCTCATCGCAATACGAAGATTCCTCCGTCCACAGCTTTGCAGGCATCTTTGAAAGCAAACTGAATGTTCCTAAATCAGACCTTATTACCGCTATCGCAGAGGTCTGGGATTCCTGTTTCTCGGTGCGGGCTACTTCATACCTGAAAGGAGAGACCGTCTTGCGCATGGGAGTGCTCATCCAACCGATGATCGAAGCCAAGTATGCCGGGGTCTGTTTTTCCCGCCACCCTTCTCCCGCCAATGTCTTCGAAAACCAACATATCGTGATCGAATTTGCTCCCTGCTCCGGCGAACAAATCGTCCAAGGCGAAATCACCCCTTTCCGCCTGTCGGGAAAGATCGACGACCTGTCCCAAGTTTCCGATGCCCCCTGGATAGACACTCTCCTCAGAACCTTACTCTCGCTAAAAAACACCTACCGCCATGAGATCGACATCGAATTTGCCGTTGATGAACAGGAGCGTTTCTGGCTGCTCCAGCAGCGCCCCATCAGCAAGATAGCCACTTCCCACCTTCTCGACCTGAAAGCGTATCAGCGCAAGTATAAACGTTCCCTGCATAGCCTTGACATCGAACTGTTGATCGACGGATGCAGCCAATTCCTCGCTCCCTACCTCGAGGTCCCTTTTCAGTTTGAACGGTGGATGGTCATGGTGACCGGCGCCGACGAGCAGCAGGAGCTTTGGGTCCACCAGCTGATCGATGAAGCGACCGTCTCCAAAATAGCAGTGAAAGCCCTTTCGGAAGAGGGATACTTGATCCGCCTCGAAGAGCGCTACCTGGAAAGGCATCGGAAAATCCTCGATTTTTCTTATACCGCTTTTTTTCATCAGCCCGTTCCCCTTTCCCATCGATTTTTCCAATGGACTGAATTCATGACCCCGTTATGGGCCCACTATTACGCCCCCATGTTCCTGATTGAATCCCTTCATCGCATCCTTCTTGAGGGAATGAGGGAAGTCGACGCTGATTATGCAGACGCCGATCTCTTTTTCATGGGCACATTTGGCATAGCCACTTTGTCCGATATTCTGTACCAGGAATTGGGCAACCTCAAAAACAAAATGGGAACGCTCCCCTCTGCATTCACAGAACTCTCCTCCCTACATCAGCAAAATTTGGGGGAAATCTCAGACAAATTCGGATTTTTGAAATGCCATCAGATCACAGAAAGAGGTTATACACCCGAAGAGATTTTTAAGATGCTCGGCGACGTGTCCCCAGAAGGGAAAAAAGAAGATGAGTCCCCATACCGCAAACTCTGTAAAAAATATCTGATCTCCGATCATCAGCGCGCCCTATTTGAGAGTTTTCGAAGGTGGATGCGCTTCCGCAATCAAGAAATGGAATTCGTCATCTCTGCCATCGTCCGCTCCCGTCCCCTTTTCGATGAGATCTGCACAGCTCTTTCCATCACGATCGAGCAATTTTGGAATTCCTCCAAAGAGCTCATCGGAAAAGCCCTCAAAACACACAATTCCGCCATTGCCCTATCCCTATCCCGTCAAAACCTAGTGATCTATCGCAGCTACGGTAAAACGCGCCTGTTCAACAATATCACCGTCCAAACCCCTACAGCAGAATCCGGCAAAGGGCTAAAAGGAAAAACAGTCTTCGGCCAAGGCCAGCTCAAGGCCAAAGTAAAAATCGCCTTCAAGCCCCAGGAATTGGAAAAAATGGGTCCTTTGAAAGAGCCGCATGTCCTTGTCACAGGGATGACCACGCCCGATTTTATCCCTTATCTGCAGAAAAATTTCGCTGCCTTAATCACCGATGAAGGGGGCATCCTCTGCCACGCGGCGATCGTCGCCCGAGAAATCCAGATGCCCTGCATCGTAGGCACAGGCATCGCGACTGAAAAGCTCAAAGACGGCATGATGGTTACGATCGATTTTGATCGGGGCGAGATCGTTCAATTTTTTGAGGTAAGCGACAGATAGGCTTCGTTGAGTTTTTCCTGATCAGGAAAAATCATCAAAGCTCTTTGCTCTTTGTTTTCCTTCCTATTCTCATCCGCTGCCCTGAACAGCACGGCAAGGGGCAAGCGCACGTTTTCTGCAAACGACATGCTCTTTAAAAGACCCAGAGCGTCGATATGGGATCGATTCCCATACACATGCATCCCAAAAATGGGTTGAATGAAATCTCGATAAGCTCTGCGCCAATCCGATAGATCTTCATTTTGAACCAGAAGCTTCCAATTGCTTAGGAAGGTATTACATTCTTTGCGATAATTTGAAAAGGTTTCCCCATCGCGATAACCCCAATCGTTAACCAATTCCATGAAAGCGTGCCCGCATTTATCCTTTCGAGTGGCTTTTGCAAGAAAGCCTTGCGCGGATGGATCGATATAATCCCAAACCTTATATGTGCTCGTTTCAGTCAGGAGATCCCCTATCGAAGGGTAGTGCAAACATAAAGACTCGATGATACCGCTTATTTGGTCGAATCGCTCTTTCGAATCGCAGTTACCGATGAGGTACTTGATCACCATGAATACATTTTTTTCATCTTGCCTAGCTTCCTCTTTGACTAAACCTTGTGCTATGAACAGGAAGAGGGAATAGTCGAGCCTCCAACAGTAGTCAACGCTTTGAGAGAATGGATTCCGCCCATAGCAATGAAGCGCCTCTAATGCGGCCTTCAGATCGCCTTGCTGGAAAGCAAAGGTCACCAGATCCTGAAAAAGGATAAACAGAAAGGAGGCCGGAAATACTTTTTTTAACAGGTCTAACCCATTTTTATAATTTTCATTATCGAATTGAAAATGAGCCTCAATCGGATAAGGAGTAGCTTTCTCTTTTGAGGATAGCTCTTTAAACTCTCCGTTTTGATAAAGACGGTACAAATGAACAAAATCAAGAAATTCTTTCCATTCGGGGATATGATATTCTGCAGCCAATTGGGTATCTTTATGTTTCAATAACGATTTGCCGATCGAAGAGATCAAACTCTCCAATATTCGAGAGGGGTAATTAGTTTTAACTATTTGAAAATAAGAGTCCAATAAAGATAAAATCGGCAAGATTTCTTCCTGGGGAATTTCCGCAAGGAACTCATGAAGTCCATTAGTGTGTAAATTCGCAGCGAGATCAGGCTCGGAAACCTTCATGGCGTCGATCACATTTAAAAACTCCAGCCGCTGACCGTTACGCAGCGCATCGAGGCAGACCCATTTAGATAGAGATTTAGATAAAGCCGAATCCGGTTGTTGAAGGATATAATCATACACTGACCGAGGAAGCGCAGGATAAAAAAAGGCCTCTTTTTCTCCGCAGACCTGCAAAATCTCCTCTTGCTCCTTTTGAGGCAGTTTCAGATAGATGCGATGCACCTGTTCAATCATTCCCATTTTGATGGCTTGGACGATCAAGACAAGACAATGGGGCTTTTGACCTAGAAAATGAAGTCTTTGAGGGCTATTTTCAAAAAGATTGAGAAGATTTTGCAACTCCGCTTTTTCAATCAGAACTTTAGAACTGGTTTTTCGAGGTTCTTCCAGATGGAGAGTATTCAACGAGAGGAAAGGAAGTTCTGAAAGTTTGCGGCTTGCTTCATTTAAGCATTCCAATGTAGAACGTTGTAGCTGATTTAAGAACTCGTAGTGTACTTTAGAGCTTTGCTCCAGTTCTTCTTTTAAACCCTTTTGAAAATCACTTTGTCTCTTTGGAAAACGCTCTTTGAAGTGTTCCAAAGTTTGCTGGACCCAAGGGTTGTGATTCTTTTCAAATAAAGGATCCAAATCTTCTGGCAAGAGCAGGCAGCTTTCCATCGCTTTCAAGAGTGTTTTTTCTACCTGGATGAGATCGAAAACAGGATTGTTGCTGTTTTCTGAGGAAATCCAGCTGCCTGTCAATTTACCGAAAAGAGTACGATAAGCTGTCAGGGTTTCTTCTGCTTTCCCTTGTTGGGCACAAGCCTGAAAATCGACAACCCTTTTACTTTTCGAGGAGCGTTTGAGTTGTTTCTGCTGACTTAAGCGGCTCATCTCTTCATGAGTCATCTGCCCGCTGTTAAGAAGAAATTGTCCAAATTGCTCTTTGAAAAGGGTCCAGTCGCAATAACTCTCTTGGATCGGAAGTGGTGATCTTTGAACGACCTGATCTTTGAGAAAGGATAGGAAACAGCGTAGATGGCAGGTATTTTTTCGTTGTCTGAAATGCGCAGAAATGTCCCGGTCGGTTTTCTCTACGGGGTCTAATTCGTTGAATTGTTTAAACAACAGCTTTTCCCTTTGCATAAATTTTGAAGAATAGAGATCCTTCCAAAAGGCTTCTCCCAACAGAAAAGAACTGCTGACAAGATATTTCCGTTTGGGGTTGGCGCGATCAGCAGTATTGTAATACTGAACCTTAAACTGGTTATCGTCGATTTTTTCTACGGAGAGAAGGGTTTCGTGAACGATGTTTCCTGCTGAAAATACCACTTGTTCCCCGATGGATAAAGAAACAACCTGTTCGAGCGCCTTGCCGATCATCTTATCCCGCTTTTCGGGATCAAACTCCTGACCTCCGAGCAGAGAAACTGCTTTTCCAGTGAGGGCAACAAAAATTTGCCGTAGATCGTCTGAGCGGATATCATCAATTCGAAAAGTAATATCTTGAGTTTTTTCAAGAATATCTGCGGCTTCCTTCAGAAGTTTTTGGGTTTCTGGGTGCAGTTGCATAAATCCAGCCGACTGAAAAAACGCCTTAAGTTCTTTCACCAATTTTTGACAGCTAAGAGAGGGAGCAAAGAATTCATACCGTTTCAGCTTTTCTACATTGTTTTGCTCTTCTAAAGGAAAATCCCCATCTAAAAAATATCCAAAAGCAAATTTATTTGTAATTAGCT
>CAJCIW010000154.1 GCA_903970455.1 Verrucomicrobiota bacterium
GGGCAGCATCAAAACACTCTATCCCAAAAGAGAAATCGCCGCTCAAAAGAGCTGTTTCTCCTTGCACAAGCAAGGAGTCTGCGGTGTCATGATGCGCCTGGGCAGCTGGGCTGCCTTCTTCCTGAGCGCAGACGGTACTGATCTGGAGAGAATATTGATCCATGGACAACTCAAAGTGAAAGGGCGGATTATAGGTTAGGCCATTTTTTTGGACAATCCAGTATCCTTTTTTGAAGCCGATTCGGCCCGATATTCAAAATTTTACAATACTCTTGTCGTTTGATAATAAGAGGTTTAGTAAATTTTTTCTTTAACATAAAATTTATAAATTTTCTTTTCACAAAAAAAACGTTTGTCGTATGATCTATCCATGTATGTTTACAAAACCCAAGTCAGACTGAGAGATACGGATGCCACCGGCGTTCTTTATTTCTCTGAGCAGTTTCGAATGGCCTTGGAAGCTTTTGAAGAATTTCTGAAAGAGAGAGGATTTTCTCTAAACCAGCTTATGGGATCGGAATACCTGATGCCGATTGTCCATGCGGAAGGAGATTATTTTTCTCCCTTGGTGGTTGGCGATGAGTTGGAAATTTCTTTAAAGGTTGTCAAACTGGGGACCTCCTCAATTACGCTGGAATCGGTCTTTCACGATCCTTACCGGAAAATTCCTGTGGGCAAAGTGCAGATTGTCCATGTTCTCATCGACAAAGGGAAAAGGATCCCTGTTCCTATTCCCGATTTTTTGCGGACGATGCTAGAACCTGAACGAGATGCTGTTCCAGAGCTGCGAGGCTAGGCTTAAGGCCCATTTGAGCAGGATAAGGAAAAATGTGAACGGGATGCATGAATCGAGGAAGGCGTGTGTTCAACGCTTCACGAAGAGTTTCCAGAGTGTAATTTCCAGTCTCATCCTGGATGAAAGCAATGGGGCGCTGCCCGAATTCCTCGTCTGCAAGGGGAAGAACGGTAGCTTGACGAATCCTTGGAAGCGAGCAGAGTGCGCGTTCGATCTCTTCAGGTTGAATGTTCTCCCCTGCTGAAATGAATTGCCGGTCTTTCCGCCCAATCACTTCAAGTTCACCTTCTGCCCATCTTCCCAAATCTTTTGTCGGAAACCATCCATCGATGTCGGCTTTGACAACCACAGAACCGTTCCAATACCCTTTAAATAATGTTTTTCCACCGACCCAAATTTCCTGATCTTTCTCGATCTTCACGTTTCTAAACGGGAGGACTTTTCCAAATGGGAGGGTGATAATCGAGCCCATCTCTGTCATTCCATAGGTGGTATAAATGGGCAGGCCCGCTGCTTTTGCTTCGTGCAATAAAGAGGGGGGTATCGGGGCGCCGCCAAGCAGAATGCATTTGAGACTTTGATCGATTTCGTTAAGCATGCGGTACAGCTGCGTCGGCACAAGAGAGACGTGGGAGATACTGTTAAAATTGTCACCCAAAACGACAGCGGCTCCTCGAATAAAGGAGCGAAAGAGGATGCCGATCCCGCTCACATGAAAAAGGGGAAGCGAGAGAAGCCACCGCGAGGAAGGCTCGAGCTGCAAGGGGAGGATCGCCCCCATGGCATTGTAATAGTGGTTCCCAAAAGAATGACAGACGATCTTAGGCGTGCCGCTGGAACCGGATGTGAAGAGAAATGTCGCGAGTTGATCGAGATGGATGGAATAGGCTTGGGTCGGGGGGGAAGTGCTCAGCGGGAGGGATTCCGTATTTAAAAAGAGATGGGCGTTAAGTTGCTCAAGATTTTTGGGAAGCTGGGTTTCCGGTATGCGTATGCTTAATGGACAGGCAATGGCCTTTAAACGAAAGAGAGCAAAGAAAAGACAAACGGTCGAAATAGATGTATTGGCGACAAAAGCAACGCGTTGATTTTCCTGGACGCCCAAATTTTTCAAATAAACGGCAATGCTGTGCACCATTGCATCGCATTCCCGATATGTCCATGAGCGCTCTTGGCTGATCAATGCAAACTGATCGGGTGAGCGGCGGGCATTTTCAGAGAGGGGGCAGTTGACATATTCCATGAGCGATTTCTTTGAGCAGATCTGTATTGATTTGAGGAGACTGGCTTAAGGAGAAGAGGGGGGAGTTAAAATCAACGCCCGGAAGCAACAGGTCTTTGGCGAGATAACGGTGAGTGTCCATGCCGATCGGTTGTTCGAGAAGCTCGAAATGGTGGGCTAAAGAAAAGATCTGAAGGAGCCCGAGGCCGCTTTCAAAGGTCGGGCTGAGCACAACCTGTAGCTGATTTTTTTTAGCAAATGCGATGAAAGGCGCGCACCCTTTTTTTCCTCCAAGAACCGTCGGTTTCAGAATAAAACCATAAAGATTCGGTTGTTTGTTTAATAGGGGCACTTCATCAAGGGCAAATGGATGGGAAAAATCAGAAAGCCTGTCCATTTCGAAAGTGGGGTCTTCGATGTATTCAAAAGTGGAAGGATCAAAAGGAGAAAAGATGGACATCGCATCGGCAAAAGAAAACGCGCGATTGCAGTCGACCCGCAGCCGAAATCGATCTTTGAGAGCGTGAATTAGATCGATTGCAGCCGTTTTAGAAAGAGAGGAAATTTTGAATTTAACACTGCTGTAACCGTTTGCAAAAGCTTTATCCGCTTGTTGTAACACCTCGCTTGGGGTCCCGTTTAAAAAAGCGTAGAGGGAAGCTTTACCTTTCGGAGGGGGAAAGGCAAGGGCGCTTTCGAATCCGAACTGAACAGAGGGGAAAAGTTGTTCTTCCTTTTTTCCTGTCTTCAACAGGGAGAGAAGTTGATCCAAAGCTTGACTCAAGGTTTCCTTGCTTCTTCCCGGGAATGGAGCTATTTCCCCCCACCGATCTTCTCCAGTTCCCGTTAAACGGAACACTAAACCTTCTCTTCGGCTTCCGGAAATTAAAGGGAGGTCAAAAGAATAGACAACCCACTCCATCTACAACATCCATCCGATGGAAAAAAGAAGGGTGAAGAGCCACTGGAGTTGTCCAAGTTTTCCGAAGAGTTGGTTGAGAGAACGGGGATCCCTGTGGGCAATCATCAAGCGCATCAGCGGAAGTGCAGGTAAAAAGATGAGAACAGAAAGTAAAGAAAAGGGATGTTCAGAATAAAAGAACAAAATGGGGAGAAGTGCAAGGAATAGGGAAAACACAAAAAACCATGTTCCAAAAGTTTTCCCCAGACGGACGACGAGGGTTTTTTTATTGGCCAATCGATCTTCTTCCACATCGCGTACGTTATTGATGAGTAAAAAAGCCATGGAAAAAGCGCCCGGCGAAAGGCCGGCAATCCATGCTTCAGAGGAAAGGGAGCCTGTCTGCAAATAGTACGTTCCGAGGACAGCGATGGGCCCGAAAAAAAGAAAAGCAAACACTTCGCCCAATCCCAGATACGCCAGAGGAAAGGGGCCACCTGTATAAAACACGCCGAGCGTGATCGACACAGCTAGTAAGAGAGCGATGGGGAGGCCGCCTTCCCAGATCAATGTGCAGCCAGTTAAGAGCGCAACGGAAAAGACGGAGATCATCGCTATTTTCATTTTTTTCGGAGCGACAACTCCCGCCTGGGTGACGCGCATGAACCCCTTTCTATCGTCTGTGTCAGCACCCTTGACGAAATCGAAGTAATCATTGGCCAAATTGGTGCCGATTTGAATAGCAAGAGCGGTGATCAATGTGAAAAGAAACAACAGGGGATTGAATACCCCTTGACTGATCGTAAGAGTTGTGCCGATCAAGACGGGACTGATGCCGATCACCAGCGTTTTGGGACGGGAAGCATACACCCAAACTTGAACCCGATTCATCTTTAAGGCCTCTTTGGAAATTGGGAAAAATCGGGCTTCCGCTTTTCTAAAAAGGCTTTATGCCCTTCTTGCGCTTCTTCCGACATGTAGTACAGAAGTGTCGCGTTGCCGGCGAGTTCTTGCAGGCCGCTCTGCCCATCGCAGTCGGCATTCATGGCGGATTTGAGGCACCGGATAGCAAGAGGGGAATGTTGTAAGATTTCCAGACACCATTGCAGAGTTGTCTCTTCGAGTTTTTCATAGGGAACAACGCAATTGACAAGGCCCATTTCCAACGCTTCAGAAGCAGTGTACTTTCGGCATAGGAACCAAATCTCGCGCGCCTTTTTTTGGCCGACGATGCGGGAAAGATAGCTGGAACCGAAACCTCCGTCAAAGGAACCGACTTTAGGGCCTGTCTGCCCAAAGATCGCGTTGTCGGCAGCGATTGTCAAATCGCAGATGACATGCAAAACATGTCCTCCCCCAATTGCGTAGCCGGCCACCATGGCGATCACGGGTTTGGGACAGGTGCGGATCTGCTTTTGAAAATCGAGGATGTTCAAACGATGGACGCCCGCTTTATCGACATAGCCTGCATCGCCGCGGATCCGTTGGTCTCCGCCCGAACAAAAAGCCTCTTTTCCTTCTCCTGTCAAGATGATCACCCCGATCGCCGGATCATTGCGCGCGTCGTTCAAAGCCTGCATCATCTCTTCCACAGTCAAGGGACGAAACGCATTGCGGACCTGGGGGCGATTGATCGTAATTTTTGCAATCCCGTTCCATTTTTGGTATTTGATGTCGGTATAGCTGCATGATTCTTGCCAGGAAACGACCCTTTTTTCTTCAACGGTTTGCATGTAATAACCAATCTAAAATGAGTTGCGCGCATTCTTTCGGTTTTTCCAAATGAACCACGTGTCCGCAGCCGGGGATCCCGCGTGCATTTGGAAGTCTACAATAAAGTTCCCGATATTTCAAATCTTCTTCGCCGTAAACAAATAATGCAGGGCAAGAAATTGGAGAGATATGTTGGTTAGCCAGAGATAACTGCAGCATCATTTTCGAAAGGGCTTGAGGGTCTTGCTTCATCCGCCGGTCGATGAGTGAGAAGCTTTGAAAGATCGGCTGCGCATACCACTCGGTGAGAAATTGCTCGAATGGAAGTTGGAGAATTTTTTCGCTCCACATTGCGTCGATCTTCTCTCTTGCTTCTCTTTCTGCCTGTGTCGCGAGACCGGGATGCGCCGAGAGGATGACAAGGGATGAAGCGTATTCCTGCAATTGCATGGCGATCCGTCCCCCCATCGAGTAGCCCACGATGATTGGCTTTGGAGAATACATTTGGAGGATTTTTTTTAAGGCTGATAAAACATTTTCGCAATAGGGGGCCGACCCATGGCCCGGCAGATCAATTGCAATGGAGTAAAAGTGGCCCTCAAAATAGGGAAACACGTCGGTCCAATCTTCTTTAGCCCCTAAAAAGCCGTGAAGGAAAATCAACGGAGGATCATGGGGGTTTCCGCGTGTAAACATTTACCAAGGGAGTGGATGATTTCTTCGTGGAACTGAACATTTTCCGTCCGGTCTGTCGTGATTTCGATAATGCAAGACTGGGGATGGGAGAAAATGGCTCTAAGTTCCTCATGAGTTTTCGGATGAAAATAGGGGATCCTGAAGAGGGAAGCAGCCGATTCAAAAGTCACTCCGTGAGGTGTGACGATGAATTCTTCGAAAGCCTCCTGCCGCTTCGAGACCGGTAGAAAGGAGAAAATCCCTCCGCCGTCATTGTTTACGACACACAGAATGATGGGAATGTCCAATTTGGGAAGAAGGGCAAGGGAGGTCAAATCGTGAAGACATGTCAAATCGCCGATCAGTGCCAGCAAGGGCTGATTTTTCCCCTTTGCAATGCCGCACGCCGTGGCGATAATGCCATCGATGCCCGATACTCCCCGATTTCCATAAATTCCGCTGCAGTGGGAAGCAGGGAGTAGGAATTGATTCGCGTCGCGGATCGGCATGCTAGTTCCGACAAAAAGGCACCAGGGGGTGGACAAGAACGCACCGATCTCCCAAACAATCCCCGGTTCCGACAAGGTAGTTTGAGAGGAAAAAATTTCTGCCAGCTTTTCATGGCAGCGTTGATCCCAATGGTGCCACTGGTTTTGCCAACTCGCGTCTGATTGCTGCGCGAGAGAACCTAAGAGCTCGTGAACAAAAATTTGTGGGCAGCTGATCACACGATGTGTGACAAGATGGGAGGGATCCTGGCGCATGGAATGATCGGAGATGTGGAGAAAAAACTCCAGTTTCTGCTTTTCAAGCCATTGGGAGAGCGTTTTGGAGACAAACCGGTCGCCGAATTGAATCACAGCGTCGACTGCCACACAATTTTTCAGCTTGAGAAGAGGGTCATAGTAAGTGATGAGCGAATCGGGGCCGTCTGCCGTTCGAAGAGAAGAAAGGATGTCGGCGAAAATGGGCCATTTTAATCTTTCTCCAAGCGAAAAAACCGCTTCCGAGAGGTCGGAATTGCTTGAACCTACGAGAATCACACCATTACGCTTCCCTGACAATCTTTTTTCCCATTCGGCAACGGAAGCTTCACTAGGTTGAAGAACGGGCTGTTGGAAGAAAACATGTTTCTGAATGGGTGGATGGTCCAAAGGAAGGGAAAACAGGGGCTCTCGAAACATGCAATTGATGTGGACCGGCCCAGGCGTGGGATAAGTCGAAGCAGCAACAGCATGGCTGATCGTCCCACTTAAATAATGCTCGGAGATGCGATCATCGGGGCAAGGTAAATCGACCTGCCAACGGACAAAGTTTTGGAATAGCTTGACCTGGTCGCAAGTTTGATTAGCGCCGCAATCACGCAATTCGGGAGGGCGGTCTGCAGTTACAAGGAGGAGTGGAACGCGATCGTTGCACGCTTCCATCACGGCCGGCATGAGATTGCCGATCGCACTCCCGGAAGTGGCAACTACAGCTGCCGGCTTTTTGGTGGCTTTGCCGTACCCTACGGCATGAAAACATAAGCCGCGCTCGTCGAAATGAACAAGCCGTTTTACCTTCGGATGATTGGCGATCCCAAGGGCCAGAGAGGTCGACCTCGAGCCGGGAGCGCAGCAGAAATACTCGACGCCTTGGCCAATCAGAGCGTCGATGAGCTTGAAAGCCCATGATTCATTTTGAGAGCCTGTGTCCATGTTTTGCATTATCTTTAAACAAATAGTTCTGTAAAAGGACGAATTTTATCCTCCAGTTCTTCCCATTCTTGTTCCGCGATGCTTCCTTCGACAACTCCTGTGCCCGCGAATAGATGCATAGTCCGGTTTTGAATCAACGCCGAACGGATGGCGACGTAGAGGCTGGCACGATGGGAACCGATCACCCCGACCGGCGCGCCGTACCATCCTCGATCGAAGGGTTCGATGTGTTGGAGGATGGCAAGAGCTTTTTTGGTCGGGAACCCTCCGAGAGATGGCGTCGGATGCAAGGCCAGGATGATCTCTTCATCGGAAATTTCTTTTTTTATCGAGGCGCTTAACCGGTTATAGATGTGCTGTACATGAGAGGTCTTCAAAATGCGGTCTTGACCTTCCCACTCTAATTTCCTCGAAAAGGGAGAGATCGTATTTTTCAGAAAGGTTTTGACGATTTGAAATTCCCGTTGTTCCTTTGCACCGGATAGGAGTTCCCTTTCGAATTGAAGGTCTTGCTCCGGCGTTGCTCCTCGAGGGCGCGTCGACGCGACGACATCCGTACTGATAACACTCCCTTTTCTCTCGAATAATTTTTCAGGAGAAGCTCCCAAAAAACAAAGGGAAGGGTTCAATTGGAAGGCAAATAAAGTCGCGCGCAATGCTTTCCGAATCAAATGGTCTAAACATGGCCAGGGAGAGAGAGGCTGTAAAAACTGCAAGATCGTTTTTCTCGCTAAAACGAGTTTATTCAGTTCTCCCGTCGATAGCGCTTCCAGGACCGTCTGAACCTTTTTTCCCCAATGGGCAAAATTGGGCGTGTCATGCCGCTCTAAGAAGGAAATACACCTTTCACGACCAGGTAGTTTGTTATCGCTGCCGATTTCGGTACGAGTTCTCCCATTCAATCCATAACAGACAGCTTCCGTCTGTCCGTCTTTATGGGAAAGTTCGATTTCGGGGAGCCAAAAACAGACTTTGGGAAAACCTTCCCAAGTGGCGTCGTCGAGACAGAGTCTTTCTGAGAAACGCATCCCCCCATAAAAGCGGATTTCCTCACTTGATGAATCAGAAATACGAGGCACTTGGGAAAAAGAAAGAAGGTTGCCTACGGCGGCATATGTGGTGTCGCTCTCCGTTTCTTTCCAATAAACCTTAGGAAAAACGGGGTGGCCTTCGAGCCACCGCACTAAATCGATGTTCGGTAGCTGCTGGGTCCATCTGTCGAGAGAATAT
>CAJCIW010000155.1 GCA_903970455.1 Verrucomicrobiota bacterium
GGCCGCTCCTCTCCTCGAGTGTTTAGCCTCAAAAGCCCTCGATCGCGCAGGGGAAAAAAGCGCTCTGGTTACGCTGATTGCCTGTTCAAGAGAACTCCCTGATCTGGTCTTGTTTGAAAAAGCGCTGACTACCCTAAAGGCGGAATTTTCTCACGATGAAGAGACGACGAACATCCTGCTAATGCACCTTCAACTTTGCCGCGCTAATAAAGAATGGTCTAAAGCCCGCTCCGACATCCGTGAAATCCTCGACTTAACCCCTGACCATCCTCAAAAAGAGGCGCTGCTTTACGATTATGCCTTGATTCTCCTGCAAGAAGAAAAATGGCAGGAAAGCGCATCTGCTTTCGACTCCTTTATAAAGAGTTTTCCGCAAAGCTCCTACCGCGCAAATGCTCTGCGGCAAATTGTGAATTGCCGCATTGAGGATATGAAACAGGGTCCCGTTGAAACAGCGCGGATCAAAAAGCAGCAGCTTCTCAGTGTCCTGAATCAGGTATCGGAAGAGGAAAAAATCTTCTCCTCATCAGAAAAACAAAAAATGCGCTACCTCTTGGGAAAAACGCAGTTTGAAATCGGCGACTACGAGGAAGCGATCGGAAATTTGAGCGAATATGTCAAAGACTTCTCCAAAGATCCCACCTGCGCCGATGCTTATCTTCTGCTGGCCTATGCCCATTATAAGGGGGAGCGTGATGAGATGCATTTTGCGTTGAATGCGGAAAAAGCTCTCCTTTTAAATCCGCACATGCAAGGCGCTGTCGATCTTCATCTGACCTTGTTCAATATGTATCTCGGTTTGGCTGAAAAGGCCTCAGGCGATGAGAAAGCCGAGAGGATTGAACTGGCAGCCGAACATCTTTTCCTGGGGCTAGACAAGCCAGCGAAAGAAGAAAATCAACGCTGGCTTGCCAGCTACTATTTTCAACAGTACAAAAATGGGAACAACACAGCGATCGAAAGGTCGATCATTGTGCTGGAAAAACTGCTCGGGATCAAAGAAGGGGATTTTTCCCTTTCTATCAAGGAACACCCTTTGGAAAAAGAAGGGGAAGCATTAAAGTTGGCAGAACTCTACAGAAAAACAGGAAGGAGCAAACAGCAAGTGAAGCTTCTCGAAACTCTGGCAAAAGCCCATGACTCCCATCCAGAGTATCCATGGAAATACCAACGGATGGCCCAGTTCGAACTCGGAAAAGCTTATCTGGGGGCGGGCGAAAAAGAGAAGGCAAAAAAGAATTTCGAAGAATTGATCCTCTCCTCTACCCACAGCTCATCCTATTTCGCTCTCGCCGCCATTTTAGAAAAAGCGAAATTGGATTTTTCTTCTCTCAAAAAAACCGATCGACATGAGGCCTCAGAAGCCGCCCTAGCGATTTGCAATGCATTGAAAGATGTTCATATTCAACGGAAATTGCATTCGGAACCTCTTCATTTTGAAGCTGCTCTCTGCTATGCTGAATACAAATCCGCTTTAGCGCCTTTGCCGGAACAGAACGAGCGTATGGCTTTTTTGCTCTCCCAGTTGAGAGATCATTATTTTGATGCTGAGGATCCCCTTGTCCAACACTATTTTTCGGCTGCTCAACAATTTCCCGAGAAAGATCAACTATGTAGGCAGTACCTCGCTTTCGTCGATTTGGAGATCATGCGCCTGCAGGCTCAAAAAACAAACGATCCACAACTTCTTGACAAAACAAAGGAAAAATTGAATCATCTTTTGACGGAAGCTAATGAAGAAAAATTGAAACAACGCATCACAGAGGCTCTGGATAAATTGTTATGAATCTCGTGCAAATTTCTTCGAAATACCGCCTGCTGCTCATGAAATGCATTGCGGTTTCATTCGCTGCCCATGCCGCAGGTCTCGTTTTCTTCTATTTTCATCCTCTTGTTTTGCATAGCCCCTTCCAATCGCTTTTCGGGATTACTGCCGCTACGCCAACATTGCTTAAATACCCCGAAGAGGATGCCGAATTACTTCAGGCGAAAAACCGCACTCTCCAAGAGGTCTTCGAAGAGATCGTCGTTTTTTCTCCCCATCTTCAACAACCTTATGATCTGATTGAACTTCCCAAAGGGGTTGCTCTGGCGCCTAATGAAGAAGAGGGGATGATCGACCCTCCCGCCAACGATTTCCCCCAGCACCTTCAGAGATTACAGCAGCAAAACTCCCTTGCTCTATCCACTTCTGACAAAACTCAAGGGGAAAGAGAAGAACACCTTCCCGCTCTATTTTCTCCGCAAGAAATCGGGGCCCCGATTGCATCCCAATTGCAAATCGACTCCAATCCGGCCATTCGTGAAATTCCTCTTCCCAACATTCCCCTCGGCGAAGGTAGTGATGACAATATTGTCGTCTTCAGCGACTTTTCCTTGGCCGCCTCTTTTGAAACCGACTACTCGCTCAATTTGTCGCCTCAGCTCGCATCGCCAAACAGCCTGAAGATTGGAGAAGACCTCCAACTGAAAGCCGATATTAAACCTCAAGCCCCGCTTGCAGAGGGACGCCATTTAAATCTGCAAAATGAAAAAGTCCGTTCGACGCTTTTTGTGCCCAAATCCTCCCATCTTTTCACAGAAAAACGGGAACTCGCCGTCTCAAGCCCCCCTCTAGCTTTCGAAGACTACAAATTTCCTCCCCTGGCGACCGCTTCGGAATGGGACAATCAATTTGATGTCGACGTCGTTTTCCTCCCGAATCCTGAAGGGAGAGGCTACATCTTTTCCCTTTCCGTACAACCCGGCGATGAGATCCACAGCCATAGCTTGAAACAAAATCTCTATTTTATCCTCGACCGCTCTAATTCGGTGCAAAAACACCGTTTCGCCGTGTTCAAACGCGCTGTACTTAAAGCTCTTGCCAGTATGCAACACGGCGATGCCTTCAACATTCTGATCATAGACAAAAAACTCACTACATTCAGCCCGGAAAATCGCCCTGTCACGATGAAGAATATTCAGGCCGCGGAGGAGTTTCTCGACAAGCAGGAAGCAGGTGGACTATTTGCCGCTGCCGAGATGTTGGGTTCTCTTGATAAAATCCTCGCCACGATTCCCGATAACGAACAGGTGCATACCGCAGTTTTGCTCACCGATGGCAAATCGGGTATGAATACCGAGCGGAAACAAAACATGCTGAAGAAGTGGGTAGAAAAAAATAACGGTAAATTGTCCGTTTACGCCGCAGCAGTTGGACGCGATAACGATCTATTGACTCTCGACATGTTGACCTCGCTAAGCGGAGGCAAGCTGCTTTATTCCGATACGCACGCCGCTTTGCCCCGGAAATTGGCCAAACTCGTCCTCGACCTCAAAGATCCTGTTGCAAAAGAGTTGATGATTACGGCCATCCCGCATCATCCCCATTCCCGCATTGAGTTCTATCCGGCAGGTAGCCATCTTCCTTCGCTTTATTCCCACCAGCCATTTCTCCTCATCGGACAAATCGACGATCCCTGCTCCTTCGATCTCGTCATTCAGGGAAGAAACCGGGATGAATGGATTTCCGTCAATAAAAGCGTCTCGTTCGTCAATGGGCAGAAAGGCACACAGGCCCTCGAATTGCAATGGTCCGGTGCCCAAGCCAATCTGTGCTACGCCAAATTTCTGAAAGAGGGGAAAGCCACCCATCTGAAAGAGGCGAAAGAAATCCTTAAAAAATCCCGCCGAGAGATAGCATTTGAATGAGTTTACGCATTATTGGCGGAACTTTCCGCAATCGTCCTTTGAAATCCCCCAAAGGAGAACAAACACGTCCAACACTTGCCATCATGCGCAAGGCTGTTTTTGACATTTTGCAAAATCAAGTAGAAGATGCCCATGTGCTCGATCTGTATGCGGGGACAGGCGCGATGGGGCTGGAGGCGTTGAGCCGGGGAGCGGCGCATGCGACCTTTGTCGAGAAAGATCGCGCGGCCCTGCATTGCCTTCAAGAGAATATTGAAACTCTTAAGATCGATCAAAAATGCACATGGGTAGGATATGATTGTTCTTCAGCTTTAAAGAAATTCGACAAAAAAAACCTCCGCTTCGATATCGTCTACGCCGATCCCCCTTACGCCGCAGATTCAAAGCTGCTGGAAGAAATTTTACTCTTCTTTGATACGCATGATCTCCTGAATAAAGGAGGAGTATTATTCCTTGAAGAGGCCTTTCCACCTACTTTGACGGCAGAGAATCTATCTCTCACTCAGTTACGGTATATCGATACCCGCTCTTTTTCCCATTCCACCTTGCACCAATTCCGCCTGTGCAACTAAGCTTCATTTATGAAAAAAGCTCTTTTTCCCGGTACCTTTGACCCTCCCACACTTGGCCACATCGACATCATCAAACGGTCCGCTTCGATGTGCGACAAGCTCTATGTCGGGATCGCCGGCAACGCCTACAAAACCAATGCGCTTTTTTCTGTCGAGGAGAAAGTTGCGATGTTAAAGCAAATTTGCAAACCCTATCCTCACGCGGAAATCGTTCATTTTTCCTGCCTTGTCGTCGAATTTGCTAAACAGCATGAGATCAATTATCTTCTTCGCGGGTTGCGTGCCTTTTCCGATTTTGAATACGAATTCCGCATGGCCCTTGCCAATCGCCATTTGAGTGGGATTGAGACCGTTTTCCTCATGGCCGATGAAAGAGTGGCCCATATCAGCTCGACCTTAATCCGAGAACTAGGGCGATATAAAAGCAGGCTTCATGGATTTGTACCCGCCGAAATTGAACAACAAGTCTTTTCTAAAGTCTCAAAATAGCTATTAATAGCTTATACCAATCGCAGCAAATAATTTCACATTTCGGCGCTTTCACTCCCTGAAATAGGAAGTTATTTACTGCGATTGGTATGAATTGAATCTTTTTAGCGGTGAACGGGAAAAATTGTCTTTCTCAGAAAGACAATTTTTCCGGTGTTTGGGGTTGTACGCATCGCAACCCCCTCTTACGCGACCTTTTTGCCTTTGTCGAATCGCGATTCTGAGACATTACCATTTTCATCGAAGCTCTTCTTCACGCCGTGAAGTTCATCTTCGAGGAATGCTTGTAAAAGGCGTGGCTTCCCATCATCGTAATATTTGTTGAATTTGCCGTGCCGTTTCCCTTCCTTATACTCCCCTTCAAACGTGAGAACGCCTTGGTCGTTCCATTCCCGATAAAGGCCATGGATTTGGTCATTTTTATAGGGAATCTGTTTGGCCAGATTTCCGTTCTCGTAATAAGTTTTTTCCTCCCCCTCTTTTTGTCCATCCACAAAATGGGCTTCAACGAAGAGCTTTCCATCAGGAAAATATTGGAGGGACGGCCCATCGCGTTTATCGCCGTGAAATTCGATCGACATCAATACTTCCCCTTTTGGGGAAAGAATTTTTGCCGTTCCTTCCCGTAAACCATGAACATAAGGAGTCGAGCCAATTTTGATCCCGCTTTCATTGTATTCGATCGCTTCCCCTTCTGTCAGATCATTGACAAAATTCACTTCTAAAGCTTTGACTTTTCCGAAATATTCATGGGAAGGATAAAAAACTTCATGGACACCTTCTCGCCGATTCTCCTTGTAATGGAAAATGATCTCTCTTCCATCGCGCGATCTTTCAAAAAAGCGGCCGTTCAGTTTCCCATTTTCATAAACTGCTTCTTCCAATAGATTGCCATCTTGGTCCCACATCGCCTTCATGCCGTGGATCTCTCCTTTATCATAAGCAATCGAACTCTGAATCGTGCCGTTAGGAAAATAAGTCTTTTGTATCCCGTGCAACCTTCCTTCAGAATCATAGATAAAATGGCGTGCAAGTTGAAGAACCGTTTTCTTTGAGGGAATGGGCAGAGACTCTTTTTCGAGATCTTCTTTCGAAAAGTAATCTTTATGCTCGCCTATGGGGAGTCCAACATGGAATTTTTTCATGGAAGAAAGGGTCCCGTCTTCAAACCATGTCTTTATTTCCCCATCGAGTTTGTCTTCTTTATAAAATGCGGAAATTTTTATTTGTCCATTCGGATAATACTCTTCTGCTTTTCCTTCCCGTTTCCCATTTACAAAATTAACAACTTCTTTTGGTTTATTTTTCTCATACCATAATCTGGCAGTGCCTGAGGGCTGATCATTCACATAACGGACTTCCATGATCAGTTCATTGGCTTCATTCCATTGTTTATGGACATTCTGCCTCTTCCCTTGCTCATAATCCCCTGAAAAAGCCAAAACGGTGTTACGATGCCATTCCCGTCGAGTTTTATCCAATTTGCCATCGGCGTATCTCTCTTCCAGTTTGAGATTGCCGTCCTCATACCACTCTTGACAAAGGCCGTGTTTAAGCCCATTTTTCAATTCATAGTGGACCGACATTTCCCCATTTTCAAACCATTCTTCAAAAGAGCCATCCCGGATATTGTTATGGTAAAACGCTCGGACTTTGAGCTGGCCGTTGGAATGATATTCTTTTTGCTCCCCTTCGAAATTTCCATTATTGTAATTGAAATCGACGAGAGGAATTCCATTAGGATGCCATTGACGGAAAACCCCATGACGTTTCTCCCCGATAAAATAATATTCGGCCGTCTTTTTCCCCTCCGGAGAAAATTCCTGGACGGGAGCTAGTAACAATCCTTCTTTATCGAAAGTGGCCAGATAGACTGGATTCCCATTTTCTGCGTTTCGCCAATGTTTGCCGATCGCGACGCCATCTTTATATTCCCCTTCCCCAATCAACTTTCCTTCCAAACTGAAAATCTGCTCTTTTCCCTGTTTTTTTCCATTTTTGTATTGAACCTTGTACGCCTCCTTTCCATTGGGATGGTAACGCAAATGAGCGCCGATAGGCTGCCCCTGGTTAAAATCCAATACCTCTAAAATAGAATGATCCTCTGCATAGAAAATAAGAGCAGGATTTTTCCCGTCGGAATGATACGCCCCATTTTGGTAACGCATGGTTGCTTTTAGGGCACCGCTCGGATACCATTCCATAGCAACTCCATGAGGCACTCCATTTTCATAGGGGATCAATGATTCCCGATTTCCTTTAGGATGATATTTGATCAACTCTCCGACCACTTTGCCATCTTCATAAAAAATCTCTTCAGCCTTTGATCCATCCTCATAATACGAAATCATCTCTCCATGACGCTCGCCTTGTTTAAATGTGCATTGGCCGTGGAGCTTTCCATTCGGAAAATAGATTTTCATTTCTCCGTGAATGACGCCGTGATCATAAAAAACCGTTTTTTCCAGCTGTCCATTTTGGAAAAAAGCAATGCTCATTCCATGCGGAACAATTGTCGATTTCCAATCTTTCGCCCCCTTCGAATCTTCAGCCACCACGATCAAGTCCATCTCGTTTTGGATTTGGCCGTTAGGATAAAACACGACTTGCTTGACCGGGGCTTCATTCGCATCGCCGATCTGTTCATAAAAGAGAACCCGCTGCGGTTGGCCTGTTTGATGAGTGTCCAAGATTTTTGGACGCCAATGCGGCTGCCGCTGCTTAAGACCTGGAGCGACAGGTTTGATAGGCTCGGACGAAGCCCATCCCAAAGACAAACCCGCAAAGAGCAGGGCTATCGCAATCAGCAATTTCGCACGCATAGAAATCCTCGTAAAAAGGGTTTTTGACGAATCATACTCGATGTTCCGATATCCGACAAGGAGGGGGTTTTTTCCTTAAAATTTTTGCGATTCGGAATAAAAAATTCACAACGCCCTTAGAATAAACAACTAAAAAAAATTGGAAAATTAACTGTTAATATAACTATAAATTACTAAATCGCAATTACTTAGTTAATTAAATTAAATATTTTGATAAACAAATAAATAATTGATAAAATTGAAATAAAGAATAATGTAAT
>CAJCIW010000156.1 GCA_903970455.1 Verrucomicrobiota bacterium
TTCTTCAACAAACGCACTCAATACGGCGAATTCGGCTTTTCCTGGGGATTCTAAATACTTAAATAAGTTTTACTAATTTTTATTTAATTCAAAGTTGTGTTATTCTTTTAGTTATAATTAAAAATTGGTGAAACCATGTCAGTAAATACATCATACAAAACTGTCGATGTCGCTGTCTTATCAGCGGACATCATCGATCTCTCTTCAAAGATTGGAAAAATGGAAGGAGGGGCCGAAGCGGCCCATTTTCTTCCGTCGCCGGTCGCCCGAAGAGTTGATGCGGGGGAAATTAAGTTGAACGATTTCCTCGATGATAGACAAACGCTTCGCGGCATGCGTGTGGATTTGGATAGAATGTATAGGCATTTCCTGGTGATCTCTGCCGATTGTTCTTCGATCCAAAATGGGGAGATTCGCACCATTTTTGAAACTCAGATCAAGTCTTTGCATGAAAAACGGGCGGTTTTAGAGTTGGGGCTGCGGGGCTTTGATAATCTATTGAAAGCACATTGCGATCTGGCTGGCGCGTCGGATGAAATCGAGAATGAAGCTGAAGCGATCGAAAGTTATACAAAGGGGGAATTAGAGATCGATAAAGCTCCTGACATCGTCCAGCATTTAAGCCAGCTACGGGCCCGGGTTAATTTTATTCCCCCCTTGTTTGAAGGGGGTGGGGATGAATACTGCCAAACACACTTCGAGAGAAAACAAGAGCTTATTAGAGACATCTATGAATTAAATATCATAATTAGTCTGAAAGAGAAAAGCAGGCGCAAAGAAATAAAAAACTGCATTGCGCAGATCCTGCAAGATTTGACGTCGTTGCAGGAGAAAAAGTTGGAATGGCAAAAGAGAGTACAAGTGAGAAAGAGCGTGTTGAATGCTCTTTTGTTGCTCCCACAAGCCTTAAGAGGCGCTCTGGATGAGAGTGCTCTTTCAACCAATCCAATTATTTTCAAGAGTTCCCTTGAAGAAGCTTTGAAGAAATTTCCCGCCTACTTGCCCGAAGGCGTTGAGTTGCCTCCGGAAAAGGCGGTTGGAAGTTTAGAAGAACCTTTCCACATAGAACGGGTAGACCAGGAACAATCGGTGCAATTAGAGAAGTCGAACGGGGTCCGCTCCGTTGAGTTGGCTCAGGAAAAGCCAGTGACAACTTTAGAAGAATTGAAGGAAAGGATCCAGAAAATCCTCACACAAGGGATGAAACCGGAAGAGCGGGAAAAAGTGGCGCAAGGTGCTTTGGAATCCGTGGAAAAAAATGGGTTACCCCTAGACAGGCCGAACGGGGTCTACTATTTTGTCTGGAAGGTTGCTCATGAAAAGAATCCAAGTGCAGGGGGAGAGAATTTCGGCAAGGTCCAGGCACCCAAAGATCTTGACCGTCTCTTGGAGGCGATCGATAGATCGATTAACACCCCCATCACCTGTTTGCAGGAACTAAGAGAGCGGGTCGCCGAAATCAACCGAGCCTCGTTTTCTGCTGAACAAAGAGAAAATCTTTCCGCCGCGCTTCTGGCGTCTGCAGAAAAAAATGGGATAAAATTGGATAAGCCCAATGGTGTTTATTATTGGGTCTGGTTTTTCTCTCATCAGAAAGACCCGCGCGCGGGTGGGGATAATTTTGGGAAGATCCATGCCCCTAAAAATCTGCCTATTTTGCTTCAGGCAATTGAAAAAGCTAGCTAACTGTTACAAACCCATCGTTATTTGGCGGAAAATTGGGGCCGATAGAAAGGCTGTTGGAGAAAAACTGACGGTAGACTTTCAGCCCTAGTTCTGCGTTATTCACGCAATAAAAGCAGTTACTCACCCATTGTGAACCTGTGATTGTCCCTGCTTTTAAATTGCATTGGTAGCGATGGGTGATCTTTTGGCGCCAATAATCGGGATTTCCGAAGAGGAGGACCGGGGTGGGATCCATGGAACCGACCTTGCGGCGCACTTCTTCGAGGCAATATTCAAAATCGGTCCCGTATCCGCCGGTGAGGATGATCGGAAAGTCGAGGTTGAATTCGGCTTGCCTCTCCACGAGTTTGTCTAGGCGGAAGGTCATTTTCGCTTCGATATAAGGGTTTTGGGTTTGTTCCTTGATGTTGAGGTTGCTGCTGTTGCGGAAATCGACGATATTGGCGCAGGAGAGGATGCCGACCCGTTTAGCGACCCGGTTGCCAACTTCCATGAGGCCGGGCCCGCCTCCTGTGACGAGCGCGATGGGCGTCTCCGAGTTGAGAAGGCGGTGATCGAATTGAGAGCGCATCTCGATAATTCCGCGCAACAGCGTGGTCAACTCTTCTTCGAAATTCCCATGCAGAAGCGTCGATCCGTAAATCCCGAAGGCGGTCGCTTTGACGAATGTATCAATCAAGGCTTCCGGGACGAACATCCCCGAATCTTTGTTTGGTTTGGGAATGTATTGCAACACATTGCCCGACGTATTGTCCACCCAATGGACAGGGATCCCAAACTTGGCAAGATCGAGCAGGAGCGACCGGTCTTCGTGGGAAAAAAAGTTGCCATAAGCAAGGGAGGGGTATTGAAAATAGACTCCCTTCAAACAGCGCTGGACAAGGTCGCTGAGAAGCAATCTTTTCATCAGGGGGGAAGGAAAATATCTCGATAGGAGAATCCCTTGAGAGGTGATCAATCCATCTTCAATCGCTTTTAGAAAAGGATAGTCGGCCTGTTGTTCAATATAGCGTTGGACGAGTAGAGCTTGCTGAGCGGGGTAGAAGAGCCCGGGAAATTCGCTCATATGGGTTTCGCGGTTAATCCATTGTTGGGGCTGAAGATTTAAGAGTTGTTCCCCTTTGACGACGAATACAGCGGCCCGGTTCGAGTCTGGCTTCGGCGCGGTCTCAAAAGCTTTAAAGAGGGTTTTGGAATTTTCCAAGCTGCTGTGTAGTTGGTCGCGGTCGGCAAA
>CAJCIW010000157.1 GCA_903970455.1 Verrucomicrobiota bacterium
AGCCACTCCCGAAGGTTAAATTGGCTTTTGAAGTCTGCTTTTTGGGGGGGTGTGAATATACTGCGGATGATCCCTTTGAACCGGTCGATTTTGACACCCGGGGTCATCACCCCATCTCTTGCCAGGGAGACCTTGCCCGTCTCTTCTGAAATGACGATGATGATCGCATCAGTGTGCTGGCTTGCTCCTAATCCTGCACGATGGCGGGTTCCCATGGAGCGCGTCAACTGGGAGCTGTCCTCAGCGAGGGGAAGGATTACAGCGGCGGCCACAATGGTCATATCCCGGATGATCACCGCTCCGTCGTGAAGAGGCGTACTTGTGGCAAAGATGGATTCGAGAAGTTCCCAGGAAAAATTTGCGTTCAGGATGACTGCCTTGTGAGCAAATTCGTCGAGCGAATCCTCATGCTGCAAGACGATTAAAGCCCCGATCCGCTTCTCGGCAAGCCGATAAGTCGAACTGGCCAGCTGATCTAAAAATTTATCGAACTCGGTCAGCTGTTTATAGCGGCGCCCTTTTAAACTCAGCTTGGAAAGCGCGACGCGGAGTTCCGGCTGAAAGATGATCAAGATCGCGATGACGGCGACGTTGCCGATCAGGACCATGATCTTGTGCAGGATCGGCAGGTTGAGCCACGAAGAAATCGCAAAAATTAATAAAAATGCGAGGAGCCCCAGCACCAAATCCCCGGAACGCGTATTCCAGAAGAAGGAAAGTAAATAGTTGAGCATCACCGAAATGATGATGATCTCCAAGAATGGCGTAAAGCTGTGCAGAAAAGGACTCATCGCCGAAAAAAGGTTGTTGTGAAAACCCTAATATATCAAATTTCTCGATGAATAACAATTTTAAAATCATTGCCACTGCTTCTCCTTTGACAATTTTTTTCAAGCGGGTGTAGGATTGGAAAAAAATTATTCTTTAGGCCTTATCGATGGATGTCGTCACCCTCTCCAGGATTCAGTTTGCCCTCACGAGCGGGTTTCATTACATTTATCCTCCCCTCAGCATCGGCCTTGGCCTGATGTTGGTGATCTTCGAGGGGATCTATCTCAAGACAAAAAATCCACTTTATAAGCAGATCACTAAATTCTGGGTCAATATTTTTGCCTTGACCTTTGCCTTGGGAGTGGCGACAGGCCTGGTCCAACTGTTCGGTTTTGGGACAAATTGGGCGCAGTATTCCCGCTTTGTCGGCGACGTCTTTGGAAGCGCTCTGGGGGCGGAGGGGGTGTTCGCATTTTTCTTGGAAGCAGGGTTTCTCGGGGTGATGTTGTTTGGGTGGGAAAGAGTAGGCCCAAAAATGCATTATGCATCTACCATTTGCGTGAGTTTGGGGGCTCATTTTAGCGCCATTTGGATCGTTGTGGCCAATTCGTGGATGCAGACGCCTGCGGGCTTCAAGATTGTGGGTGAGGGGGTGAAAACAAAAGCGGTCGTGACCGACTTTTGGGCGATGGTGTTCAACCCTTCTTCTGTCGAACGGCTCACCCATGTGATTTTGGGGTGTTGGCTGTCGGGGATTTTTCTGGTTCTCAGCATCACAGCCTATTATTATTTAAAAAAACAACACTTGGAGTTTGCGCGGCCGGCGATGAAGATCGCTCTTTGGGCTGCTGCCATCGTTTTGATCTTGCAGCTGCTCTCCGGAGATGACACGGCGCGCGGGGTAGCCTTCAATCAACCTTCCAAACTCGCAGCGATGGAAGGGGTGTATCAAACGGAAAAAGCGACGCCGATGACGGTCTTCGGATGGGTCGACACGGAACACCAGACCGTCAAAGGGCTTAAAATCCCCGGCCTGCTCAGCTTTTTTGTTCATCGGGACTTTGAAACTCCCGTCGTCGGTTTCGATCAAATTCCGGTGAATGAACGCCCCCCTATACCTGTTGTTTTTCAAGCGTATCATCTGATGATCATGATGTGGGGATTGATGGTCGTTGTGACAATAGCTGCCCTTTACTTGTGGAAGAAAAAGAAATTGGAGAAAACGAAATGGGTCCTATGGGCTTTAATCATCTCTGTTCTTTTTCCCCAAATTGCTAACCAGGTGGGGTGGATGACGGCGGAAATCGGGCGCCAACCTTGGGTCGTCTGGAAATTAATGCGGACAGTCCACGGTGTATCCCCTTCGGTCTCTGCCCATCAAGTCATGATGTCGATCACCATGTTCATCATCATCTATTCTCTTCTCCTTTTCCTGTTCCTGTTCCTACTCGACCGTAAAATCAAACACGGCCCAAAAACAGACGAAACCGTCTACAGCAATGTCCTTCAAAAGATCAACGAAGAAAACACATGAGCGATTCGATTCTTCCCCTTCTTTGGTATTTGATCATCGGCGTATGCGTCTTTTTTTATGTCGCCTTGGATGGTTTTGACTTAGGGGTCGGCATGCTGCATTTTTTTACCAAAAAAGATGAAGAGAGAAGGGTTTTTCTCAATGCGATTGGGCCTGTTTGGGACGGCAATGAAGTATGGCTTGTCGTGTTCGGCGGCGCCCTATTTGCAGGATTCCCCGATGTGTATGCGACCCTCTTTTCCGGATTTTACGATTTCTGCATGATCCTTCTCGCCGCTCTCATTTTTCGTGCGGTGGCCATCGAATTCCGGAGCAAGAGGGAATCGATCCGATGGCGGTTCACATGGGATGCGATTTTTTCTATAGCCAGCCTCCTCATCGCTTTTGGGCTGGGGCTTGCCATCGGAAATTTGATGGAAGGGATCCCTCTCGACAAAAATGAAAATTTCGCGTGCACTCCTTCCACTTGTTTTAGGCCTTTTCCTATTATGATCGGCTTTTTCACAGTCAGTTTATTGTTGATGCACGGATCGATCTATCTTGCCATGAAAACAGAAGGGGAGTTGCATGATCGGCTGCGCAAATGGTCTATCCGCTGCATGTTGGTTTTTATTGTCTTTTACGTCTTGACGACAGCTACGACATGGCTACATGTGCCGCATATGGTGGAGAAATTCGTGAGCAACCCCTGGTATGCGGTGGTCCCTTTGCTAGCTCTTCTAGCCATACTCAACGTCCCCCGGATGTTCACCCGCAATCAGGACGGATGGGCATTTCTGTTTTCCTGCTTTTGCATCTTTTTTCTCCTCTGCATCTATGGGATTGGCACGTTCCCCAATCTCGTTCGATCGACGATCGATCCCGATCAAAACAGCCTGACCTACTACAATTCCTCCTCTTCAACGCTGACACTGAAGGTGCTGCTCATCATCGTGGCAATCGGAATCCCCATGGTCTTTGCTTACGGGGCTCTCATTTACCGCATCTTCCGCGGCAAAGTCAAAATCGGTTCCTCGAGCTATTGAGTGAGATACTCACGTTAATTTAAAGCAACAGGGCGTTCAAACTCATCATAACGAAGTTCTCTTATAGCACCGTTAGGTAGGATGATTTTGATCAAATCTCTAAAGGAATTGTATTCATAAAGAGTTGTTCCACCTAAAGCATCGATGACTTTGATCAAGTTATCATTCTTGTCGTATTCAAAAGTTGTTATCAGTCCTAGAGGATCTGTTTTAGATAAGATATTTCCATTCTGATCAAATGAATAGGTGATTTCTACAGAAGGAGCAGAAATTTTCGTCACGCGATCTCGTTCATCGTAGGAATAGTGAAGAGTCTTACCCATCTCAGAAATTTCTATCAACCGTGAGCGTTCATCGTAAGATCTTTTCGAGACAATTCCATTAGTATAGCAAATTTCCAATGGGAGCCCATTCTCATCTAGCCGAAAGCTCTCTTTTCCTCCACCTGGAAAATCAATTGTGGTAAGGCCTCCCGTCACGGGATCATATTGGAAAGTTGTCGCAAATCGCTCATCTCCTCTTTTTGTTATCTTCCCATTTGTTACGCTTAAGTAATTGCAGTAGAACGGTCGATAAATTTTTGTAAGCCTGCCTCTTTCGTCATAGCAATAAGCAGCCTGGGTTCCCATTCCATCGACTTCTTCTAGAAGATTGCCTTGATGATCAAAAGCAAACCTTCTCTCTCCTCGATAGGCATCTTTTATTTTGTTAGGATGACCCACCATGTCGTATTCATAGGAAATTTCTAAACCATTATTATCAACGGTTTTTGCGGGACCAAAAGGGCCTGAATAGCTGAGTTCCAGCTTCCTGCCTATTGCATCTACAATTTTTTGAGGGCGGTACTGCTCATCAAACTGCTGTTCCAGGAAGAAGCTATTGGACCCCTCTATCCTGGCTCTTCTTTCGGATAAGCTAAATTCTTGCCTGAGCCGTGTTCCATTAACGATCTTTTCTTCAGCTCGATTATAGATATCGTAATTGGCCTCAAAAACCTTGTTTCCATTGGCGTCGAAAACACCTGCCAGGTGCAGGTCCTTATCATATTCATAACTTGCTAAAATGCCCTCTCTGTCTCGGACTGCTCTTAGTTGACCTTCTGGAGTGTAGTCGTAATGGATCGTCTTACCGCCTGCCCCAATTGCTAGAGCAATGTTGAGACCTTCATATTCAAGATGGATCGTTTTCTTTCCTTGTTGAGAGATGGAGACTAATTTTCCTCCTTCATAGCTATAATCAATAGATATTCCGCTCTTGTCGCTAATCTTAATCAGTCGCCCCTGAAGTATGAGATCGATTAAAAATTCCGACTGGTCGCATGGTCTTAGCACGCTCGTTTTGTCCAATCTAGGCATAAAAGTCTCTGAATATACCACCAAAAAATGACACAAAAAAGCCTCAGTTTCCTGAGGA
>CAJCIW010000158.1 GCA_903970455.1 Verrucomicrobiota bacterium
ATCTTCAAAGAAGCGAAATAGGGCTGATTACGAGACTTCATGTTTGAGCTCTCAGTTGCGTTAAAGTATCTGATTCCACGCAAAAAACAGCTTTCTGTTTCTCTGATTGCTCTTCTATCTGTTCTCGTGATCTCGCTTGTCGTTTGGCTAGTGTTAGTTTTTCTCTCCGTGACGGAGGGGATCGAGCGAGGGTGGCTGCAAAAATTGACCACCCTGAATGCTCCCCTCAGAATTACTCCGACCCAACATTATTTTTCCTCGTATTATTATCAGATCGACAGCGTAAGCGCCGACTCGGGTTACGCCTATAAGAATATTGCTGAAAAGGCGCTCGCAGGCAAGACCGATCCCTACACTCCTTTAGAAGACGGGGAGCTGCCGCCCCGTTTTCCCAAGCCCGATCTTTCTAACCCTGTGAAAGGATTATTCGATGCGTTGTCGCAAATCAGGAAAGAGCGCACAGACCTCGTTTATCAGGATTTTGAACTTAGCGGCGCTTTGATGCGCCTGCAGCTTTTGCGGCCCGGCAATGGGTTACCCGGGGAAGAGACGCAAGGCTATTTGACCCAGGCTTCTTACTTGGCCTCATTCCCCGATCGATGTCCGCGTCTGTCTTCGCTGCTCCTTCCCCCAACGGAAAAAGACCTCAATCACCTTCTTTTCCTCGCTTCTCATACGACTGATTGCTCCCGACAAGACACACACGCCCTTGCAGGCAGAGTTAGTGGGAAGACAAAGCAAAACCGGATTGTCGATCTGTTTAAAAGTGTGAAGATCAAACGGCTCAAGACAAAGAATTCTTTTTGGCAGCTTCCTTCGGAATGGGTTCCCTCCGGCGAGGTCTTCGAAGGGATCGCTTATTCGAGAAATGGGAGCATCGCCCGGATCGAGTTGCCGATGGAAAAGAGTAAGGCACTAACTTTTTCCGATCGTAGAATCAAAATTTGGAAAGAAAAGAGCGGTTTTATTTTGGAAGACAATCAAGGCTACCGGCAAAGCATTTCAATCCATACGCCAATTTTAATCATCAGCCCCCTGTTTTTTGATGTTGAAAAAACTCATCTCTCCGAATCCCTCCGTTTTGATGTTCGAGCTTTGGTCCAGGGAATCTCGCTCAAAGGAAACGTCGGCATCGATGAGCTGGAAATTGCCCAAGCCGACCTCCCTTCCCATCAAAAACTCCCCTCGATCAATGAAGAAAAAGAGACCGAGGTCTTTCTAGCCAAAAGCTTTTTAGACAACGGCGTGATGATCGGAGACAGAGGGTATCTTTCCTATGCCAGCACGACATCCAGCGCTGTCCAGGAGCATCGTCTGCCGATCTTCGTCTCGGGGTTTTACGACCCGGGTATCCTTTCTGTCGGAAATAAGTGCATCCTCGTTCCCTCTTCTGTGACCCGCACCATCAATGGATCCAGCACCTCATTTAACCTAGATAAAACGCAGTCCAACGGCGTCTTGGTCTGGTTTGACGACCTCAAGCAAGCAGACGCGATCAAACGAGAAGTAACGGCCCTTCTTAAAGAGGAAGGAATTGACAGCTATTGGAAAGTGACGACGTTCAGAGAATATGAGTTCGCTAAAGATTTACTCGAACAATTCCAAAGCGACAAATCGCTTTTTGCCATTATCGGGATCATCATCCTCATCGTTGCATGCTGCAACATCATTTCTCTGCTCGTCCTCCTCGTCAATGATAAAAAGCGGGAGATCGGCATTCTGCAGGCCATGGGCGCGAGGCATTTGAGCATTGCCGCCATTTTCGGATCGTGCGGCATGGCCATGGGCGTTCTTGGTAGCATTCTGGGGACAGCGGCAGCGCTTTTTACTCTGCATCATATCGACCAGGTCGTTCAGTTTCTCAGTTTTATTCAAGGCCACGATGCATTCAACTCGACGTTCTTCGGAAAATCTCTTCCCGGCACACTGAGCAGCAATGCCGTGACCTTTATTTTATTCACAACTCCGCTTCTTTCTCTTTTGGCCGGACTTATCCCTGCGATCAAAGCCTGCCGCCTTCGACCTTCTGCGATTTTGAGGTCGGAATGATCCTTAAAGCAAAAGGCATCACCAAACGTTTTTATACACCCTCTACGATTGAAGTCCTCAAAGGGATCGATCTGGAGATCGATCGGGGCGAATCGGTAGCCATCACCGGAAAATCCGGGGAAGGGAAGAGCACCTTGCTGCATATTCTTGGCACGCTGGAAAAACCTTGCAGCGGCAGTCTCGAGATCTGCGGCAAAAATGTCTCCCACGTGCCGCTTTCCGATGTGCGCAATACCCATATCGGCTTTGTCTTTCAAAGCTATAATCTTCTCGAAGATTATACCGTGCTGGAGAATGTGCTGCTTCCCGCCAGGATAGCGCGGAGGCCGACCGGTAAGAACTCAGCAGCCTATTTAAGAGCTTTGGAATTGCTGGAAATTGTCGGACTCAAAGGCCGCGCCAGCTTCCACGCCAAGCTCCTTTCCGGAGGGGAAAAACAGCGCGCTGCTCTTGCTCGTGCCCTTTGCAACGATCCCGATCTCATTCTGGCCGACGAACCCACCGGCAATCTCGATCATGCGCATTCCCTCGATATTCACTCTCTTCTGATTAGCCTTTCTCGAGATTTTAATAAGAGTTTAATTGTCGTCACGCACGATAAAGAGCTTTCCTCCCTTTGCAGCCGAACGCTGCTGTTAAAAGATGGCAATTTATCCGGTTAAGCGGATATGATAATTGGGAACAAGAGCAAGGTTTTTTCATGAAAATCCTCATGGTCGGAACGGGCTATGTCGGCCTGGTCAGCGCCGCCTGTTTTTCTGAGATGGGGCATCATGTGATTTGCCTGGATATCGACGAACAAAAAATCAGCAATCTGAAAGAAGGGATCGTCCCTTTTTTCGAACCGGGGCTCAAAGAGCTGGTCGAGCGCAACACGCGAGCAGAAAGGCTCATCTTCACGACCGATTACCGCTTTGGCGTCGAACAGTCCGACGTCTGTTTCCTCGCCTTGCCCACCCCATCTTACGAAGACGGCTCTTGCAACCTCTCCTACATCTATTCCGCCGCTTCAGAAATCGGAAGACAGATGAATGACTACAAGATCATCGTGAACAAATCGACGGTGCCAATCGGCACATGCCAGCAAATCAAACACCACATTTCCAATATTTTGAAAGAACGGAATCTGGAAATTCCTTTTGATATCGTGTCCAATCCCGAATTTCTCAAAGAAGGATGCGCCATCAGCGATTTCATGAAACCGGACCGGATCATTTTAGGCGTTGAGAACGCGCACACCGCCAAAGCCATGCGCGAGATGTATTCTGCCTTTACGATCAATCACGATCGCATTTTTCTGATGGACCTCGTTTCCGCCGAAATGACAAAGTACGCAGCCAACGCGATGCTTGCCTTGCGTATTTCTTTTATGAACGAGCTGGCCCGACTTTGCGAAATCACGGGCGCAGACATCAAACAAGTGCGTATCGGCATCGGTTCCGACCAGCGCATTGGCTATCACTTTCTTTACGCAGGGGCAGGCTACGGCGGATCGTGCTTTCCCAAAGACATCCGGGCCTTGTGCGCCATTGCCAAACAAAACGGTGTTTCCCTCTCTATCCTGGAAGCTGTCGATCACGTCAACGAGCAGCAAAAGAAAACCCTGGCAAAAAAAATACATACCCATTTTGCCAATCAAGACGGCATTGCGGACATGACCATCGCTGTTTGGGGCCTTGCCTTTAAGCCCGACACGGACGATATCCGGGATGCGCCTTCGCTCACTCTCATTCAAGAACTCCTCGAGTGCGGCTGCTTTGTCCGCGCATACGACCCTGTTGCGATGCCCAATGTAAGCAAATTTCTCGGCCATCATCCCCGCTTGCAATTTTGCAAAGATGAGTACGAGGCAGCTTATCAAGCCGACGCAATCGTTCTCATCACCGAATGGAAACAATTCCGCTTCGTCGAATTCTCGAAAATTCTCTCCCATCTCAAGCAAAAAATTTTCTTCGATGGCAGAAATCAATACCCCATTTCTGAAATGAGTGAACTCGGCTTTGAATATTTCGGCGTCGGCATTCCTTCCCCCAAGCCTCTTCTCTCTACTGTAAAAGAAAAAACACATGATCAATCATCCATTCCTGTCTAATGCCCGCACGCTGATCGACCATCAGCTCCAGGAACTTCTCGCCCAGGGCGATGATCTTTCCTATTCCTCCCTTTTTCTTTCCGCTCGCTACTCTCTGTTATCTGCCGGGAAGCGTCTGCGCCCGATCCTTGTCCTTGCCGTCTGTGAAAGCTACGGGGTGGATATGGGCCGCGCTCTGGTCCCCGCTTGCGCTTTGGAGATGGTCCATGCGTATTCTTTGATCCACGACGATCTCCCCTGCATGGACAACGACGATCTGCGGCGAGGGAAACCCACCCTTCATAAAGTTTATCCCGAATGGCAGGCCCTCCTCACGGGTGATTTCCTTCTGACGTATGCCTTCGAAGTCTTAAGCTCTGCTCCCCACCTGGATGCCGAAGAGAAATTAGCTCTCGTCAATACCCTTGCAAAACGCGCCGGCGCGCACGGCATGATTGGGGGACAGATGATCGATCTTCTCTCCGAGGGAAAACAAATGGATTGGGAGCTTTTAGAGCACATGCATAAGGGCAAAACCGCTGGACTTTTCATAGCAGCCCTCGAATTCGGCGGGATCCTCTCCCGCGCTCCCTCAAACGACTTGGAAACCCTTCGTCAAGCGGCCTCTGCGATCGGCGTTGCCTTCCAGATCATCGATGATCTCCTCGACGACACCCACGGCAAGAGCGGCAAACCGACAGCTGTTTCCCTCCTTGGATCCGAAAAGGCCCAAGCCAAGGCAGCACTTCTCCTACAAACCGGAAACGAACACCTCCTCTCCTTATCGTGCCCCGCCCCCCTACTAAGCGCCCTCTTCGATCAAATGGTCAATCGCAAAAAATAATTTTTTTGACAAAAAAACAAATCTGTTTAAAAATTTTAAAAATAACAACCATGATGTTATCTAGAAAAAAGAAGTTGGAAACATGACGATAAATAAATACCCCTCAGAATCTTCGCTTTCACCGGTTTGGCAGCTCGAAATTGACGAGAAGCTGATTGTCCATAATTGGATGAAACGGAGTTTTGACATCCTGTTCAGCTTATGCGCGCTGATTGTCGGGCTTCCTTTTTTTATCATCATCGCCCTGCTCGTCAAATTAAGCTCCCCCGGGCCGATTTTTTATTGCAGTTTGAGAATCGGAAGAAAAGGGCGTCTCTTCAAATTCTGGAAATTTCGTTCGATGCACCGTGATGCCGACCAAAGGTTAGAGGTCATGCTGAGTAGCGATCACAAGCTGCGTCGCGAATGGCAAAGGTATTTCAAATTGAAAAATGACCCGCGGCTAACGCGCATCGGCGCTTTTTTGCGCAAAACTTCTTTAGATGAATTCCCCCAATTCTGGAACGTCATCATCGGAGATTTGAGCATCGTAGGACCGCGCCCGTATCTGCCGCGCGAGGCCAATGAAATTCGCAAAATTTTGGGAAGCGAGATGGACAAGATCTTTTCCGTTCGGCCAGGGCTGACCGGCATCTGGCAAACAGCAGGACGCAGCCATCTCACCTTTGAGGAAAGAGTCAAGCTTGAGGTCACCTATGTGCACCTCCGCTCATTTCTCTTCGATTTGCATTTAATCCTCAAAACGATCCCCATTCTCTTCTTCCCCAAAGGAGCTTTTTAACCTTGCGCCAAGTCCCCTTGCTGTTTTCCTTTTCACTAGCCATGGTTTTTACCCTCTCCGGCACCGCGCTCCTTCCCCATCTCCGCCTTCTCGCCTTCTCTCCTTTTCTCGCTTTGCTCTACAACAAGACAAGTTTCGTCAAAGCGCTTTGGCTTGCCTCGCTCTGCGGACTCATCGTGGACCTACTGTGCTCGGAAATGCGCCTCGGCGTCTACGCCCTCAATTACTGTGGGACAACACTCCTACTGTACAAACAAAAGCGCCACTTCTACGAAGACAAACCCGTCGCCCTTTCCCTCTTCACAGCTCTCATCAGCATACTCTCCACCCTTCTGCAATTTTTTCTCACTTCCATCTTCGGCCAAGGCCTGACTCTTTCTGCAAAACTCCTGCTCACCGACCTGGCGATCATGCCTCTCGCCGATGCAGCTTACGCCTATCTTTGGTTCACCTGCCCCATGTTCCTTTATGCCTACATCAAAAAAGTCGGCTGGAGGAACACCTGCTCCAAAATCCTTTTTCTCTTTTCGAAAAAAGAAAAAGAGGAATAGTTTTTTTCTTCAAAGAAATAGTCTGCGTTTATAGACTTAGAGTCTGTCTACGGATTTTGTTATTTTGATTTTCGATGATTTTTCCTTTAGGGTCTGATTCGGTGCCGCAGTACATAGTCGCCCCTGAAGTATTCACATTTTCTCTATGAGAAA
>CAJCIW010000159.1 GCA_903970455.1 Verrucomicrobiota bacterium
GGGGTTGTTTAACGCATGGTCCGCAGTCGGACTGCTCGTGTTCATGTATTTGAACTGGCAGCTGATCGCCCCAAAGATCCGCGTTGCTACAGAACAATATAATAGTTTGACGTTTTCTTCTTTTTTTGAGAGCAGGCTTGCTGATACGTCGGGGAAAATCCGAGTCTTTACAGCGATCATGTCATTGCTCTTTTATACGATTTATATCTCCGCAGGGCTCGTCGGCCTTGGATTGCTTCTCGAAACCCTATTCCATTTGAACTATTACTGGGGCGTCGTGATCGGGCTTGTGATTGTCATTCCTTACGTATTCACCGGAGGATATGTGACATTGGCCTGGATCGACCTGTTCCAGGGGTTTTTCTTAATGGGCGTGATTATCTTTGTGCCGCTGTTTCTTTTGGGTAAAGTGGGTGGGTGGTCGGGGATTTCCCAAGCGGTTGAGGCAAAAAAATTGACATTGGCGCTTTTCCCGGATTTTTCATCGAAAACGATTCTCGGCATCATAGGGATGACTGCAGGATGGGGCCTCGGCTACTTTGGCCAGCCGCATATTGTGACGAAATTCATGGGGATCCGCAACGTGCATGAGATTTCAAAGTCTAAAGCGATTGGAATGAGTTGGATGCTGCTTTCTTTAGCTGCGGCGACTCTCGTTGGACTTGTCGGCATCGCATTCTTTTCCGGGCGGCAGATCGATTCAGAACTCGTATTCATTGAAATGGTCCGAGAGTCTTTCCCCCCTTTCTTTGTAGGGTTTATCCTATGCGCCGTCCTCGCTGCTACGATTAATGCGATGAGTTCTCAAGTTTTGGTTTTGTCGTCGACGATTACGGAAGATTTTTATAAACGGATTTTTCGCAAGGACGCCTCGTCTAAAGAGCTGTTGATTGTGGCAAGGGCTGGGGTTATTGGTGTTTCCTGCGTAGCCTTCTTCATCGCCTTTGGAAAATTCAGCACCATCTATTCCCTTGTCCTCTACGCATGGTCGGGCTTAGGATCCTCTTTTGGCCCTTTGCTTCTTCTTTCTTTATACTGGAGGGGAATAAACAAGTACGGCGCCTGGGCAGGGATTTTGTCCGGCGGGATCATTGCAGGGATTTGGCCTTATGCCAATCATCTATTTTCCATCAATGTCCCATCCCTGCTACCGGGATTCATTTCAAGTTTTGTTCTCATTCTAGCGGTTTCAAAAGCAACCCAACATAAAATTTCACAGGCCCAAAAGTAACTTTTGTGGTACCATCTCCCTTTTAGAGGGGTTCCATGAGAAAGAAGTTAAAAATTTTAGTTACGAATGACGATGGTATCGATGCGCCGGGATTGAAATACCTGTGGGAAGCTTTAGTCGATATCGCCGAACTCTACATCATTGCCCCTTCTTCGGAGAAATCGGGCGTTGGATTGGGGATCACGATCCGCGACCCGATTCTCATTCAACCCGTGTCCTGGGAAAAGGATACAAAAGCATGGAAGGTAACAGGGACTCCTGCCGATTGCGTACGCATGGGCTTGAGCGTCATTTTAAAATCTCCTCCCGATTTAGTCGTTTCCGGGATTAACCGCGGCTCCAATTCCGGGCGCAATGTGCTCTATAGCGGGACCGTGGGAGGGGTGATTGAAGGCATTCTCCGCAACGTTCCTGGGATTGCTTTTTCTTGCGTGGATTTCGTCAATCCCGACTATAAAAAGGCGCTGCATCTCATCCATCCGCTTGTTAATCATGTCATCGAAAATCCGCTTCCCCATGGCACATTTCTCAATGTCAATTTTCCCGATACGCAAGAGATCCGAGGGATCAAGCTAGCCCGTCAAGGTAGAGGCTATTGGATTGAAGATCCAGACCACCGCATCCATCCGGAAGGGCACTCTTACTTCTGGCATGGGGGAAAATGGAACGAACACGATGAACATGAAGAAAGCGATGTGCATTTGTTAAAGCAAGGTTTTGCAGCTGCTGTCCCCATCCAAGTCAGCGAGTTGACGGACCATAAGCTGTACCAAGAGCGCAAGGCGCATTTCGATACTCTATTTTCTTACAACCCCTAACTCTCTTTTTTTGGCCAGGGTTCTCTCATAAGCATCGAGGCGAACAAGGGCCTCTTGCTGGCTCCTCTCTATCACTTCGCGGCCGCCTTCGATCGCGTAAATGCGCCGGAGCTGTTTTTGCAATTCCTCTTCAAAGCTATTTGCCTCAAAAACAGGTTCATCGGAAATCTCTTCCTCGAATCGTTTTTCTTGAAATTCTCTCGCCTCGATCATTAAATCGATCAGGTAATTGAATTGTTTTTTTAATTTTTGCTCCGCGGAGAGCAGCTGTTCCCGGTTTTCAATTTTTTCCAATTCTAAAACCAATGAACGACAATGCGTCTCTCCCTCCTTTTGAAACTCTTTGGAAGAGTTTGGCGAGCAGCCCCACAGACAAATCAATAAAAAAATCACGTTCTTCACTACAATTCCTATATATCGGAAAGGATTCAAAAGTTGCGTATAATTGCGTTGACTCAACTTTCCACCTTTTTGGGGCCGAACCCCTGGAAAAGGTGGAAAGTCGAGGGTGAGAGTAATGACTTTGAAAAAAAATGTCAAAAGAGGGTTTAAATATTCCCTTCAATCAACAAAATTGCTCTTCCAAGAGTAGGGCAGTAAATGGAGGCAAACGCAATTTCAACCCGGTTGGGCGATTCGATCCGTCGCGTATGATTTCAGGACAGGAATTGCGTCCTTCTCCGCCATAGGCCAGATTATCTGTACTGTAGACTTCCTTAATCCCGACGAGCTTATCGAGTTCATGGGCATAGCTTCCATTGGGGAACTGGATGATATAATTGTGAAGATCTTTGTCGGAAGAATTAAAGATGCAAGCGTATTGCTGACCCCCTCCCTTACGGTGGAAGCTCAACACGCCATTTTCTGCGTCCTTCCCTTCAATCCAGGCAAATCCTGCATCGGTTTGGTCATGCAGGCCAGGAGAGCGGTTATACAGAGACAGGAGGTCTTTGCGGCTTTCACGTGCTCCGCGATGGTATTGATGATTATGAATATCGATGCTTGGGTCGAGCTCTTCCCATTGCATGGAGGCTTTTTTCCGTTCAACTGGATTGTTCACCCCCTGAATGACGCGGCCATGCCATTCTTGCGTTTGCAGGATTTCGTTCCCCATAAAGTCTAAAACAGGTCCGCCGCCTCGAAGCAGCTGATAAGCAAGGGCAACGCGTCCATTCGCAAATTTATCTGGGTTGTTATTGCCTCCCATTTTGGTAAAAATCGTCCCGTGTCCATTAGCGCTTTCATCGTGAGAGAAGGGAAGAACGACTTTGCCACGCGGGCGAAAATCATCGGATTGATCGACGTCTTTGAGAGTTCGAGAAAAGATGTTGTAAGCCGCAGGTCTTTGATGAGGCGGAAGAGCAAAATATCGCAGGGTGTCGTTCATGAATCCCATGTGCCAGGTCAAATCGAAACCAACGCCGGTTGTCTTTACGATCTGTCCCACCTCTGTGACAGGGCGGATTAGGTTAGCGAAGCCCATTGCCTCTTCGGCTATCATGAGAATTCCTGGATATTTCGCGTGGACATAGGTATTGAGATTCCCTAAGAATTCTTTCGCGTCTTCATTGACATCCCCGGCTTTCGTATATTCCCGATCTAGATTGTAATTAAGCATCGATTGCACAGCGTCGACGCGGATCCCGTCGAAATGAAATGTCTGTAAGAGAAACTCGAGGTTGGAAGCTAAAAAATCTCGAGTGCATTGCTTCCGAGTATCGAATTCATAAGTCTTCCATACCGGGTGGATCGCGTAAGAGGGATTATCATTCTCGTAAATCGGGCTGCCGTCAAAAGAGCACAAAGAAAAGGGATCGTTCGCAAAGTGGGCTGGCACCCAGTCTGCGATCACCCCCATCTTCTCCTGGTGAAGGTAATTGATGAAGAACTGGAAATCTTCAATCGAGCCCATCGCGCTGTTTAATGCAAAAAAACTCGTGATTTGATACCCCATGGAAATCGGCTGAGGGTGTTCGAAAAGAGCCATGAGTTCCACATGGCTATAGCACATTTCCTTGGAATAATTCACAAGTTGCGGGGCTAGCTCGCGCCAGTTCAGGGTATCCCCATTCTCTTTTTTCTTCCATGTTGGAGAGTGGATTTCATAAATCGACATCGGCGTTCTTCCTGGATTGATATGCACGCGGTTTGCCATCCAAGAGCCGTCTGTCCAAACGAATCCCGTGTCTATTTCGCGCACTATCGATTCATGGTTTTCGGATCGCAATTCACTCCTGTGGATGAGATTGCCAAAGGCAAACGGATCGAGTTTCTTAAATGGGGCTCCTCCAGCTTTCCCCACAATCATAAAATGGTAGGAACGTCCTGGATGTGCATGTTCAGTCTGCGCTTCCCAAATTCCATTTTCCTTTTTAGTCAGTTTGATGGCATGTTCGACATTGCCCCAGGCAGTCAAATTAAGGGTGATTTCTCTTGCATTCGGAGCGTAAACGCGAAAGGTCGTCTTATTTGAACGCTTGTCGTAATGGGCGCCCATAGTTTTGTATAGATCCAGATTAAAGCCCCGGCCAAAGTAAGGAGGTTGAGGCAATCTGGTTTTTACTGTTTGCGGCAATCCGTTAAAAAGAGATTGCAACTGTCGATCGGTGATTTTTAGGTCTGGATGATTAGCGAGGAAAATCGCTTCTTTTTGTGTATCGCGCAGCTGTGCCAATCCATCGAATTCGGATTGCTTGCTGGCAGCTTCAGGATGATTCCCGGCAGTTTTCAAACCTTCCACTTCTTCCTTCAATGCTTCCAGTTTGTATTCAATAGCCAAAACTTCGCTAAGCTGCTTGAGCAGAGGGCCTTCTTGAGCAGATAAGAGAGGGGGAAAGGATCTGAGCAATATCTCAGGATCAGATTCGAGCTTTCCTTTACTGAATCCAGATTCATTCGGGGCGCCTGAGGCAAGCCAAATGGCTTGATGGATTTTTACCTGGAGAACGGGATGAAGATTTTTTAGTTCTTTGGAAAGTTCCTTATAGGGAAGAGGCAGTTTGGCTGCAAAATTATTTAGCGCATTATATTGATTTTCGATAACTTTCAATTGCGGCAAATGAATCGGATACAATTTTTTGTTGATTGCTTCGGATAATTTGGCGATCTCCCTTTCCAAATGTGATCTTCTATGCGGGCTCAAAGTAGATGCATTTCTGTCCTGCGGATTCAGCTCAGCGAGGCGGTTTTGCAATTTTTCTACTTCATCGGGAATGAGATTGCGGTTAGGCAACGCGACCTCGGATAGAA